>JAGQND010000100.1 GCA_020428265.1 Candidatus Saccharimonadota bacterium
TCAGCAGGTGCGTTACCGGTTGGGTATGCTAGTGCAGGTGACCATACGTTTATTCTTCGCTGTCAGGGCGATACGATTACCGTAATTATAGATGGCACGACAGTCGGTTCAACAACTTACAGCGATATATCACCAAGCCTCGCCTCTAACCAGTACTTGCCGAACACGCGCTTTGGATTTGGTGGTGGTAGTGTATGCGACTACAGGTCTGTGACCGTGCGGTCCGTATAGCTAGTGTTACTTTTTGCCGTGAAGTTTTTGCTGTAGCTTGCCGTGGTAGTGCATAAATTCTAGTGCGGCGGTGTAATCATCTTCGGTTGGTTCAAAATCACTTGCCATGTTTGATTCATCTATAGATTTGTGTTGCATAAATAAAACTTCTGGGTCTTCGGTGACGTTTTCTATGCATACTTCGGTGCCGCTTTCTACGTAGCCTAGGTTGCCTTCCGGTGAAATATCTACATTGTAGGTATCTACTATGTATAGTGATGTTTCGATTAATTCACCATCGGATTCTTCGACTTCTATTAGCCCAGCGTGGCCGCCATCTTCGGTTACAAAACTATATTCGCTATGAGAATTACTAGTGTTTGCAGAATC
>JAGQND010000101.1 GCA_020428265.1 Candidatus Saccharimonadota bacterium
TGGTAACTACCGTCAAAGAGTTCAACCGACACATCTTCCATCTTGTAGCCAGCTACAAAACCACGTCCCATAGCCTCTTTAGCACCCTTCATTACCGCTGGGATGTACTCTCCAGGAATAACACCTCCCTTGATATTGTTGACGAACTCAAAGTGCTCGTCACGAGTGACGTTCTTGGCTACCGTCTCATCTTCTCCTAGTGGTTCAAGTGGCTTGATGCGGATCTTCACGTGACCGTACTGACCACGACCACCAGACTGCTTGATGTATTTGTGCTCAGCCTCAGCTTCGCGCTGGATGGTCTCACGATACGCTACCTGCGGCTGGCCAATGTTAGCCTCAACACCGAACTCACGCTTCATGCGGTCAACAAGAATGTCAAGGTGAAGCTCACCCATGCCTGCGATGATGGTCTCGAGGGTCTCTTCATCAGTTGAAACCTTGAATGTCGGATCTTCATCAGAAAGGCGCTTAAGCGCAGTACCCATTTTCTCTTGGTCATTCTTGGTCTTTGGCTCAACGCGTACTGCTACCACTGGCTCTGGGAAGGTAATCTG
>JAGQND010000102.1 GCA_020428265.1 Candidatus Saccharimonadota bacterium
GGCGCTGTATTTTGATGTGGCGCAAATTGACCCAAAAAATCCGGGCTGGCAAGATCGTGACCTGATACTTCTTAGCAATGGTCATTGTGTGCCGGTGCAGTATGCGACAATGGCGCATGCTGGGTTTTTCCCGAAAGACGAATTGATGACACTTCGTAAACTTGGCACAAGATTGCAGGGGCATCCGGAACGCACAAAACTGCCAGGTATTGAGACCACTAGTGGCCCTCTGGGATCTGGTTTAAGCCAAGCGGCCGGTATGGCCATGGCACTTCAGATGAACAATGAACAGCACCGATGGATATATGTTGTAACTGGTGACGGCGAACTGAACGAGGGGAATGTTTGGGAAGCGGCGATGTTTGCTGGAAAATATCAGCTGGGTAATATCATTGCCATTATCGATAGAAATAACATTCAGATTGACGGTCCGACCGAACAGGTTATGCCACTAGAGGACCTGCGTGATAAATGGGAAGCTTTTGGCTGGCATGTACTAGAGATTGACGGCAATAATATCCAGGCTGTGATAGATGCCTGTGCATT
>JAGQND010000103.1 GCA_020428265.1 Candidatus Saccharimonadota bacterium
TTACCTTAGCGCCAACCAGCTACGCACAGATCGTTGATACCATGGAGCGTGACAGCGAGCGCAATTACATGCATCACTACAACGCACCAGGCTGGACCGTCGGTGAGGTCAAGCGACTTGGAAGTCCAGGACGACGTGAAATTGGCCATGGCTACCTAGCAGAGCGAGCTATTTTGCCAATGCTACCAAGCATTGAAGAGTTCCCGTATACGATCCGTAGCGTGACAGAAATCATGAGCCAGAACGGTTCAACCAGTATGGCGGCGACGTGCTCTAGCTGTATGGCACTTTTGAACGCTGGCGTACCGCTGAAGCGACCCGTATCAGGTATCGCCATGGGTCTGATGATGGATGGTGACACGCCGTATATTTTGAGCGACATTGCTGATGCGGAAGATTTCGCCGGCGACATGGACTTCAAGGTGACGGGTACTGAAAAAGGTATCACCGCGCTGCAGATGGATATGAAAGTGCATGGTTTACCAACGAGCGTACTCGCAAAAGCG
>JAGQND010000104.1 GCA_020428265.1 Candidatus Saccharimonadota bacterium
TACATGAGTAAGCCCACGAAGATTGTAGTAACCTACATATCTTCCTAAGCAAACCTCTTTTGGCCAAAAGATCGGCAGTCTATCTTTAACAGAGATAATCTGCTACCATTAAGATCGTATTTTGATGAAAGTCAAATACGATCTTTTTGTTTGAGAGCACATAAATCTCAGATACGGCGCACTTTGTGTGCGCCGCTAAGGCAGCGTAGCTCAGTTGGTTAGAGCGTAGGACTCATAAGCCTAAGGTCACTGGTTCAATTCCAGTCGCTGCTACCATGCTAGGATCCCACTTCGGTGGGATTTTTGCATTAGTTGATTAGGCTTTCGGATTTTAAGTAGGTGAGCGCTTGGGCGAGTTCGGTGTCGGTTGAACCACTTGCGATATAGGTAGAATCTACCCATTTAGTCTCTGTCGATGCTTTGGGCTGGAGTGTGCCTGTCCAGCCATCTACAGTGTAGAAGTAGGTGCGCAGTTTAGTGTTGTTATCGAGCAGTTCACA
>JAGQND010000010.1 GCA_020428265.1 Candidatus Saccharimonadota bacterium
TAGCTCTACGCTACGTTGCAGGCTCAGCCAAGATATCAAACCTTGGCAATTCAAACGGCAGTACTATGCCAAACAGCCTATTTACAGATGGTACACCACTAGGTTTTGATAGCCTAAACGGTGACCTTCCTGGCTGTAACCACTACGAAGGTTGGGTATTCTTCCGCTTTAAGGCAGTTGCTCCAGACTTTGAAGTAACCAAAACTGTAGAAAAACTTGGCACCAACAGCTTCGCTAAAAGCGTAACTGTAAACCCAAGCGACACAGTTGAATACAAAATCCAATACAAGAACACTGGCTCAATAACCCAGAACAATGTAGTGGTAAAAGACGTACTACCAAAGGGCGTAACTTACGTACCTGGTACTACAAATGTTGCTAACCCTGGCTCAAACGGCAAGTGGGTAGCTGTAGCGGACAACAACGTAGTAACAAACACCGGCCTAAACATCGGTAACTACGGTCCAAACAGCAACGCTTACGTATCGTTTAAAGCTAAGGTAGCTGACGCCAAAGACCTAGTCTGTGGCACCAACAAACTGACCAACACCGTAACTGTAGAAACCGACAACGGTGCAAAGTCTGACACCGCTGATGTTATTGTAAACAAGCCTTGTATCAACGTATGTGAAAAATCTACAAACAAGATAATCACTATCGACGAAAAAGACTTTGATAACAACAAGCACTCAAAGAACCTAAGCGACTGTAAGGGCCAAACACAAGTTTGTGAACTTACAAGCGGCAAAGTTATCACTATCGACGCTAAAGATTTTGATAGCAAAAAGCACACTACAAACCTAAGTGCATGTAACACTACTACAGTCGAGCTTCCTCGTACTGGTATTAGTACAGGTGTTATGAGCATCCTAGGCCTAGGTGCGCTAACTGCTGGTGCAGCATATGCAAGCACAAGCAGCCGTATTCGCAATTTGCTACGACGCTAGAGTCTGACCGCTCCTAAGAGCCTCAGGCTCAACCTTAAACGACCCCCGTGATTTCACAGGGGTCGTTTTATTTGCTATAGTGTAAATACATGGCCAACAAGAAAAAACGCAACAAACCGTATAAAGGCAAAGCCCCGGCTAAGCCAACCGTGGTTAAGGTTAGCGCTCAAAAACGCAGCCCACTGCACCAGTGGTATATAGAGCGCCGCCAAATCGTAAAGCCCGTCGCCATCGGCGCAGTTATAGCAGTATTCGCCTTAATTGTAATAATCGGACTTGTCGGCGTCTTTACTTCTTAGTGTCAGCTGTCTTTTTGGCAAGCTCCGCTAGGGCTTTTTTGTCGAGCGGCATCTTAAACCCAAACGTACTTCCCTTGCCCTCGGTAGATTTAAATATAATAGCGCCACCGTGCGCCGTAACCACACGCCGTGCCAAATACAGCCCCACGCCAGTACCATCTGGGCGTTGTTGGCGTGCATTTTGGGCGCGATAAAACTTATGAAACAGATGCTTTTGCTCGCTTACTGGCACGCCTATACCTGTGTCTGTCACGGTAAACGCCACGCCGGCGCTACCCGAGCGCTCAACCAATATCTTTATCACACTATTCGGCTTAGAGTAGTACACCGCGTTATCTACTAAATTCATTATCACCTGTCGCACTTTAGACTCATCGGCTAGCACCGGCAGCTTCATTTTGTCCATTTTGAGACTTAGTTTTATGTCATGACTACTCGCTATCATTTCTAGGTCTTGCACCTCTTGGCGCACTATACTACCAAAGTCAAACGAAGTTTTATCTATCACAAACTTGCCAGTCTGCAGCCGCGAAATATTCAAAAAGTCGGCTATAAGACCTACCATACGCTCACTACTTTTAAACGCTTCCATAAGTAGCTTGCGTTGTTTCCAGGTTATATCTCCAGCGTCGCCCTCTAGAACCATGCTCAAGTAACCCTTTACGCTAGTAAGCGGCGTACGCAGCTGGTGACTCGCCATGCTCATAAACTCGTCTTTTACATTGTCTATGTGCTTCAACTGAGCATTGCTACTGCGTAGTTCCTTGGTGGCGACATCTATGCGCTGTTGCAGTGTGGCGTTAAGCTCACGAACTTCATGAATACTTATAGTATTCTGCACGGCTATCACTAGCTGATTGCCTATAGACGAAAGTACCTCTATATCACGCCGCGTATAGTCACCACTCATGCGCTCGCCCAAAAATATATACCCCACCACCTCTTTGGACCGCATCAACGGTATGGCTATATCTGTCCTATGGCTCCTAAATATTCGCCACACAGACTTATACTCGTTCGCAGTATCATCTACTATTATGACTTTTTTGCGTAGCCTATGCACACTTTCGTCGAGCGCTTTTACATCAAACACTGGTATCTTGACGCGTTGGCTAGTACTGGTCGACACAAACTTCTCACGGTCACTGCCATAGTACACAAAAGCCGCCACATACTCGGCCTTAAACGTATCGCGAATATGCACACTAACCCTGCTAAGCAAACTACGTAAATCAGTCGTGGACGTCAGTATATTTCCCAAATCTTCATAAAACACATCTCGTTTATACTGGTTTTTGAAAAATATTTTGTTGGTTACGCGGTCAAAAAAGTGTTTGATAGGCTGGAACAAAAACGACAATATAAGAGCGAGACCTATATTTACTGGGCTCACGCTTATATCGCTAGACACTTGGCTATCAAATATCAGCACAGACACCAAAAATGCCACCATGTAGTATATGCCAGCAAAACACAAAATAGACAGCGTATAAGCGGCACTACGCACTGCTGCAAGCTTAATATCAAACAGCCCGTGTTTAACAATAGCTACGGTCAAAAAACTAACATACAGCACGCCTACTATAGGTAGTAGTAACGACATCATAGATGTCCTAAATGCAAGAGGTAACACAATACCAACCAACACACCTACAATTGATGTAATAATAACATCATATCGAATAATCACCATTTGGCGCTTAACTTGCACAAGCTCCCGCGGCACCCTAAGGAACACATAGTAGCCCATAATCAAAATCAGCGACAGCACCCACACCACATATGGTGCATACGCCACACCATACACGGGGTCATGCCCCACTACCTGGCCGGCACCACCCAAGCGTTCAGTCACGCCACTCACTATCATATTTGTAAATGCCAGCCCCACCACAGCGACAGATACAGCCCCTAGCAACACATGAGCGGCCTTAGATAGCACAATACCCCTTAGCAGTAGTATCATCATGAGGCTCGCGTGCAACACGATTATAGGCCCTACAAACGTAAATCTATTCCAAAATAGCGCCATATCACCCGTGGTGTCGGCCAAATAGTTAGATGTTTCCCATATTATGAGACCTAGTACAACCACAAAAAGCGCCCGTACAGAGCGATTTTTGACGGAATCTATGGCCAAAATAGCAATAAATAAATTAACTATAAGCCCCAGAAACAGTAACGTTAGCGCCATTAAGTCAATTATACATTAGCGCTATGTTTATGGTGTTATTTTTTGCGAGATTTAATGGCTTTTCGCACTTTTTTAGCTACAGCCGGCACTGCTGCCATAGCCGCCAAGCCCCCAGCCGCTACTATACCCTGCTGGCTACTCATACCACCTTCAACCGCTAGGTAGGCATACGGAGTAACAAACGATGCACCTGCCGCAGCATATGCACCAAGTTTACGCGTACGACCATATTGTGGGTCGCCAGCATTGCGAGCCAAATCACCCACACCCCATACATATGGCGGAATCGTTACCAGCTCTGCCGCCAAAAACACGCGCCAATCTACGTCGCTCACTGGCGCCATAGCTTCGGCCACCACCCCTGTACGAGCTGCCGTATATGCTAGTAGTCCTGCGCTCACAAGTATTTCTGGCCGGTAGTGACGCACGCACTCGCGCACCTTGCCAATCACAAAACCTTTTTTAATGTCGCGCATAGTTTGCCGCGCCACTTCAGCCTCATCGCCCCAATCACCATGTAGTATATTGTGTGCGTATTCATCATAGCCATGCTCTATAAGCTTATCTACTACGTCGGGGTTTATTTCGTTATAGCTTAGTCCGTTCAAAAAATACCCCACCGAAGCTTCGTGTACTCCCCTATATGGGTTTTTGCGGTCGCGCGACTGACTAATCATAGTCATAGATGTATCATAAAAATTAAGTAATGCTGGTGATGCGTCCTGACCTGGGTATGGCAGGTCTGGACCGAGGCGCTTCAACGTACCGCGAAACAATACCTCAAACTGCTTGTATAGGTACGGATTCAACGCCAGTAACCCCGTCAAATTATTATTTCCACTGTTGATAGCATCAATATACATCTGTTTATACAGTCCCATGCTTGCCTCGCCGTTTGCATCTAACTCACGATCGCGCACCAAGCTGCTGAGCTCAAATATGTTTTCCAGCCCTATATCCATGATTTTTTGCTGCATTTCAGGAGTGTACTGCTCGAAATATTTCATCATCGGGAACGAATCCGCACCTTTGTCATGGTTGTAGTGAATTATACGCATAGTTCCGGCCACATCTTGGCCGCCGTTTACCGTCATCACATAGTAGGTCGCATGATCAGCATAGGGGTCAGATTCTGGTGTCATAGTACCATCAGGGCCAACTTCGCTCGGTGTTATGAATTTTCGTTGCAAATACGTGCGAGCTGTTAGTTGCTGAGCTTTTTTTATCAATTCTGGGTCATGCGTAGCATAAAAATTAGGTGCTTCAGCCACCTTTTCTATTTCATAGTTTTGGCCATATTGCGGCCTCGCATTCACCGAGTCTTCTATCATTTTTACTTTTCTACCATTAGAGGCGCTTACGCACCTCTACTCTTCATCTATTATAACACACTTATGTATATAAATCAAGATTATCAACCCTGTTTGGTATGCTAAAATATAACCATGACTAAAGTTGCTATTGTCGAAGACGACGCCCTAATAAACCAAATGTATCGTATGAAATTTGAGTCCGAAGGATTCGATGTTCAGGTTGCCGACAATGGTAAATCAGGCCTAGAAATGATACAAACATTCCAGCCAAATCTAGTACTGCTAGACCTCCAAATGCCCGAAATGACCGGCGACCAAGTGCTAAAAAGCATGCGCGAGCAAGAATGGGGCAAAAATACACCCGTAATTATCCTCACCAACACTGGCCTAGAGGAATCTCCAAAAATCCTCAAAGAGTTAAATGTTTTGAGTTATTTTGTAAAAGCCGAGCTTACACCAAGCCAAATCGTTGCCAAAGCCAAAGAAGCTTTGGGAATCTAGTCGCCCAGCACTATACTCGGCCCGTAAGTTACTGCGCTATAGCAAGCCAGCACGTTTTTGGGCTGCGCGAATTACGTTATCAAACAGCGCAGCTACCGTAAGCGGCCCTACTCCGCCCTTTTCTGGCGTGATTTTAAGGTCGTCACGCGCGCGCACGTCGGCTGCCACATCGCCCACTATTTTACCCTGCTCACTAGCTGTACCGGCATCTACCACGGTCGCACCAGTTTTCACCATACTGCTCGTTATGAGCCCTGGCACCCCCGTAGCTGTAACTATCACATCGTACTCTGGCAATTGCTCGGCCATATCAGTGCTAGTGTCGTCAAACACCGTCACGTCGTAGCCACTACGAAGCCACATGCGCTCCAGTGGCGCGCCTACCAGCCGGCCGTGCCCTACTATCGCCACGCGTTTACCACGGAGCTCTATATTGTAGCCCACTAGCAGCCAATCTATCGCCATAGGTGTAGCTGGGTCAAACGGCGAGTCATCACGTAAGCCGTCTATGTCTTTTTCGGGCGCGACTAAATTCACCAGTACATCGGTTTCAGCAGGGTTTTCAAGTGGCAGTTGCACAATTATGCCGTACACAGAATCATCGTCATTTAGCTCACGTATCTTATCGGCAGCCTGCTCTTGCGGAACTTTGTGCACGTCAACATCTACCAATATGTCATCGCCATATGCACGCTTCATACGTACGTAAGTATCTATCACGGGGCTATCGATAGTTTGCACTATAGCAAGCCTAGGTGCCACACCATGCGCCTGGCGCAAACCGCGAACTTGTCGCGCCTGACGCTCTTTTACGAAATCTGCTAGGTCTCGGCCATTTAGTATTCTCATATGTTTAAGCATACTACACTGGCGTGCTACTATAAAAACATGAGTGGAACGCTGACACCCGACCAAGAACTTGCTGCCGTAGAAGCGCTCCAAAACTTTTTTGTAGCTTTGCGACCATGGATACCAATGATTATTTTTATAGTTGTGGTTTTTTATGCTGGCGGAGCATATATTATAGGGCGTATGTTCAAAAAAGCTGGCATACCCCAGTGGGCAGCCTGGATACCTGGCTATAACTTCTGGAAGTACTTCGAAATGGGCAAACAACCACCGTGGATAGCGCTTTTGATGCTCATACCATATATAGGTATCGTCGCTTCGGTTTTTATCATTCCGGCTACGTATCACGTCAACAAAGGCTTCGGCAAAAGCCATTCCTACCTACTCATGGCGTATTTTTTGCCTGTACTGTGGCTCAGTATACTAGCGTTTGGTGACGACAAATGGCAACCGCAAAAAGCCAAAAATAAAATTGTTGAAAATAACTAGTTTTGGTACAATAATCATAAGTATAATGGTGGATCATAGGAGAGAAGACGGATTTACAGTTGTAGAGACCATAGTGGCTCTAGTTTTGATGAGTGTTTTTCTAACTCTACTATTTCAACTATTTTTCTCTACACAGTACCAGCAAGCAGTGGTCGTACGCCGAGCCGCAGCGCAAGAAATTGCCCGCTCTAACTTGGGCAAAATCACCGCCAGTACCACCATACCACTACCAGCTTGCATAGCCACTGCGGGTAGTGCAAACAATACTCTGGTAAACCAAAGTGCGGCAGGCAGTATAATAGCCACCAACGCCCCCGATGGTACACCCACCTGGGAAACAGCCACACTTCAAGCTGAACCAGTTACAGATACGCCTATGCCCAAAAATACCATTCAAGAGTTACGCGTATTTTATCCATTCGGCTGCGGTGTCAATAAGCCAATTCAGATTGTATCAAACGTCAAATACGGCACGGAGGTAATTACAAATGCATCGTACATCAAGTAGGGGCTTTACTGTTGTTGAGTTAATCATAGTTATATTTGTATTAGGTATACTTACCGGCCTACTATATGGACCATTTACCAACTTATACACCGCCAACACCACCGGTGTACGCAAGACGGCTCAGTTCACCAATGTCCACTCAGCTTTGCGCATCATAGAAAGCAAAATATCCGAAAGCATCACTTTTGCCGACACCAACGACATAACTGACCCCAACCAGCCAGACACACCATGGAGCTGGGCGGGCACTAGCGACACCAGCCGCGTACTCATAACATCTAACTACGCCACTACTATAGAAGAAAGCTCCGACCCATCAAACCTTCGCACCCTTGTATTTAGGGGTCCGTCCTGCGATATACCAGTAACCAACGACTATATTTATTTCGTCGCAAACAATACCTTATACAGGCGAACTCTGGTAAATACAACCAGTCCATGCGGAGGCTACACTAACGCCCAGAAACAAACTTGTTCCAGCAGCGCCACCGATAACTACTGTCAAGGTGTCGATGCCAAAATTATAAGTAATGTCACGGAATTTCGCGTAGACTACTACAGCGACGCCAACAATACGACGCCCATGAACCCCACGGACGACACTAAACACACCAAATACGATGATGCAACCGTACCAAGCATGGCAAAATCCGTAGGTATCACTCTCAGTGCCAAGAGTGGACCAGACAACAGCGACCCTATCTACACATCCACTTTACGAATATCACGAATAAATGGTAACGGTAACTAAACACTAGCGTCAAGGATAAATATTATGCTAAAATCAAACAAGAATATGAGGTTTTTCAATCTATCTAAACTATTTAGAGGGGATACTGGGTATATACTGCCAGCCACTATCGTACTAGGCCTCGCTACATCTATAATTGCGGGTATATTTACACAGTCCGTATCTAACTCTAGCCAAACTCTCAATACCGAGTCGTACCAAATTATGGCCAAAAAAGCTGCCGATGCTGGTATAGAATACGCTCATACTTGCCTACTAAACAGCACCCCTGCATGGTCCACCGTACTACGCCCCAATACAAACTGTACTGGAGGCTCGGCAACTGGCGACACCGCCAAAGACGCAGCCATACTCTACATCACCAATCAGTCAACTGCTCTTGGCACTACTGGCTCTAGCGCGGTAGTTCGCTCCACGTTTACAGTAGCCAGCAAAGATGCTCAAAGCAATATTTCATCTAAAGGTACCGTAGAGCTGCTAATCGGTGGCGTAGTCACCAAAACATTCACTGCTACGTCTAAAATGAATGTCGGACCATCGTACAAAACATACCCCATCAATGATGGCGAAGCTCTGACAGCCATAAAAGCCCAGGACCATGCTTGCGCCATAGCTAATGGCAAACTGTATTGCTGGGGCGCCAATAGCTCCGGACAAGTTGGCAACAATAGCACAAGCATCTTTTCTGGCGTAAAACAACCGTACTTAGTCAAAGATGCTATAGCCGGCAAAACAGTCACCTCTGTAGATGTTTCAGATGCTTCCACCTGTGCTATAGCCGATGGTCTGCCATATTGCTGGGGAGGCAATATGCAGGGACAGCTGGGTAGCAACAACCGCACCGGCTACAACAAACCTACAGCTAATGTGCCCATCAAACAAACCAATGGTGATGTACTCAAAGATCACTACGTAGTAAACCTCTCTACCTCACCATACAGCTGGCCAGCCGTCATATGGCCTCTGTCTATAGCACTACAGCACACTTGTGCGGGCCTAGACGACGGCTCTATGAGCTGCTGGGGTAGCAACGGCTTTAGGCAACTAACAACCAAGGTATCAGCCTGTATCGGCTTGCCAGTTGGCGATAGCTGCTGGGGTGGATCGCTATTTTCTACCCCTGACAGCAACAAACCTATATTAATAGAAGGTTACCTAAACGATAGCGACCTAGAAGTACCACAAAAAGGCAAGAAAGCCCAACGCGTAGCTGCTAGCTCACACGACTCTTGCCTTATAAGCAATGGCCGTATGTACTGCATGGGAGTAGAGGTACCGCTAGCACTAATTTGCAACACACCCTTCTTCCTACCTTCTAACCTAGTCATGGTAGACTTCTTCGATATGTGTCCAGGCCAATATAGTGCAGGCTACGAAATGTCAGCCAAAACAGGTATATTCCTTAAATTTACACAAATCAGTACCGGTGGTACGCAGTTTACAATAGGCTACACGCTCAACGACAAAAAAATAGACAAAGACAACTGGGAACTAACCGCCAACGTGGCCTGTGGTCAAGCTAACTTCACTATGTTCTGCGTAGGCAACGCATCTACCGTGGGTACTCAGTGGGGTGGTAGCTGGAAACCAGCGTGGAACGAGCTAGAAGGCGTAGACACATCGTCTATGGATAACGGCGACGTCGAATGGCTTGCAACCCTAGACGGTACATATTGTATTGTCGACCGCGGTACACCAAAGTGCTTAATGTCACTACTGAGCGGCGTTATAAGTGGCGTAACTGGAGGTGGTGGCGGTATAGGGTCTTGGGGTGCGCTAAATGACACCAACCTCCATAACGACGTAGCCACCAAAATTGCGGCGGGGTCATACTTCGGCTGTGCGATAGCCAATGGTAGACTATATTGCTATGGCTTAAACGGAGATGGCCAGCTAGCCACCGGCAACACATCACCCGTAACCTACCTATCACAAACCGGTCAAGTGGGTACCACACCTATAGGCACATCAGAAGGCGCTCTAGTGGCTAGCGATAAAATATCTACAGGTGGTAAGCATTCTTGTGCAGCTGTAAACGAAAAAGTTGTATGCTGGGGTGACAACACCTACGGTCAGCTCGGCCAAGGAGATCACTCACCGCTAGCTGTACCGCAGTCCGTGCCATCACTATCTGAATTCAAGGCTGTATCTAGTATATCTGCCGGTCAAGACCACACCTGCGCTGTGATATACGGTGAGCTCTATTGCTGGGGCCGCAACACCAATGGGCAGCTAGGCATAGGCAACAGTACGGAGCAAACAACTCCCGTCAAGGTCACGGCATTTAATGGCAAACGCGTACAGTCTGTCAGCGCCGGTATAGACAATACTTGTGCTATAGCCAATGGCGACCTATACTGCTGGGGTGCGGGCACTAATGGTAAGCTTGGCCTAGGCAACACTAATAGTTACAATACACCTCAGCTCGTAAGCGGCAAGGGCGACCTAAAATCTACCGATGCCGTAACGCGCATAAGTACAGGCGACCAACACACCTGTGCTGTGGGTGGCAATGCCGATGCATTTTGCTGGGGTAGCAATGCCAACGGTCGCACCGGCCTAGGCACTGCTAGCGGCACACAGACAACCCCTAAAAAGCTAACTCTAGGCACATCTGCCCTACCGCTCGGGCCAAACAACATGACGCCTATGGCATCTGAAATATCAGCTGGCGGCGACTTCACTTGTGGTATATTCAACTCCAAAGCTAGCTGCTGGGGAGCTAACGCTAAAGGCCAAGGCGGCAACGGCAACATATCCTGGTCGGAGACCGTGCCAGACCCACCATACTGGCGAGTATGTGATAACAATATAATACTCGGTGTACTCCTAGGCCCCGTTAACTGCCCCAACTCACAAGAAACTACTCACGATGTATACCTAAACTGCGTCAAAAACTGGCTAGGTGGCTGGGATGCTCCATCGTTCTCGGCCCCATACTACGCCATACTATTCCAAGGCTGCAACACCGTAGATGGCGTCAAAAAGGTAAAAGTAAGCAAAAAAGAATGGAGCTCACAAGAATTCCCTAGCCACATAGTCAACCACCCAGGCGATGAAGATATACTAGTACCTCAGGCACTATACGGTAACGCCGGTACATACTACGCTACAAACATATCAGCTGGCAAAGAACACGCCTGCGCCATAATAAACGGCAACAACTCTGCCACAAGCGGCAATATATGGTGCTGGGGTGCAGGTGCCAATGGCAAAATAGGCAACAACACAACAACCAATCAATTCACACCGCAACTCATAAATGCTGGCGCCACGGTAGACTCTAGCGGTAAACGCCGAGTAGCTGTAAATGTATCGGCAGGTGGCGAGTCAACCTGCGGTGTGGCAAATGCCGTAGTAATATGCTGGGGGCTAAACGACAAAGGCCAGCTAGGCAACGGCTTTACTACTAGCACCTCCCTACCCGTAACAGTAGCCGGATACAAATTCAAAATACCTTACGGCCGCGGCCCGGTGTTCTAGTAGCCTATATAAGTAAAATAGAAAAAGTCCACACTAAGTGGACTTTTTCTATGGAGGGCCAGGTGGGGCTTGAACCCACGACACCCTGCTTAAGAGGCAGGTGCTCTAACCAGCTGAGCTACTGGCCCATATACTTCTATTATAGCACTTACACACTATAATGTCAACCATTGGTACACCCGGTACGATTCGAACGTACGGCCCTCTGTTCCGAAGACAGATGCTCTAATCCACTGAGCTACGGGTGCACAAATTAGCAAAATACCTTGCATATTGTAGCATTATTTCGCTCATAGCGCCACCCCTTGCATTTCACCTAAACATAGTGCCCGCCAAGCAACGCTAGTGCTATAATTATAGTATGAACGTACTCACCAATATACCACTTAGCCAGCTGACTACTATGCGACTCGGTGGTATTGCTAGCTACGTAGCCGATGTAACCACTCGCGACGAAATCCCCCAAATATACGCCAACGCCAAAAAGGCCAACCAGCCAGTCTATATTGTAGGTGGCGGCAGTAACCTCATAGCTCACGACGAAGGCTTCCCTGGTGTGATAGTCCGCATAGCCATACCCGGTATAGAACAAGTAGAGGAAGACGCAGAATCCGTAACCATACGAGCTAACGGTGGCGAGGCGTGGGACAACCTAGTAAAATACACCGTAGACCGCAATCTCACTGGCATAGAAGCCATGTCGGGCATACCTGGCACCGTGGGTGCTGCACCTGTGCAAAATATTGGTGCTTATGGCCAAGAACTCGCCGACACATTTATATCTCTCGAAGCATACGACACCAGAGAAGACCGGTTTGTACTACTCACCTGGGAAGATTGTGACTTTTCGTACCGCCACAGTATATTCCGTGGCAGTGAACAGGGGCGATACATAATATATAGCGTCAAGCTCAAACTATGGAAACGCCCGCCTATGCCACCATTCTACAACAGCCTACAGGCACGTTTTGACAGCATGCACATTACCGATTTTACCCCACAAATTGTGCGCGAACATGTATTAGCGATTCGTGCCGACAAACTGCCCGACCCAGCCAAAATGGCCAACAGTGGTTCGTTTTTCAAAAACGCCATAGTAGAGCAGTGGCAGCTCGACAACATCAAAAACCAAGTAGAAAGCGTAAAAGCCTTTGACTTTGGCGAAGGCAAATTCAAAATCCCAGCAGGATGGTTAATAGAACATTGCAATTTGCGTGGCGAATCGTTCAATGGCTTCAAGGTGCACGATGGCAATGCTGTGGTACTGGTTAATGAAAGTGCCACTAGCTACAGCCAGCTGGCCGAAGCTCGCGACCACATAACCAGCGAAGTATTCACACGATTCCAGGTACAGCTAGAACAAGAACCTCTAGAGCTCACACCTCCTACCGCGCAGCCTATAGAGCGAGTTGTATAAAATTCTTGCATAGCGCTTATGTATGTACTATACTGGCTATATAAAAGTATTAATAAAGGGGCATCATAATATGAGTCTAGAAAAATTAAAAGAAAAACGCGCTGAGCAGGGATTTACCATCGTCGAGCTCCTCATCGTGATTGTAATCATTGGTATCTTGGCTGCTATCGTCATCGTGGCCTACACCGGCATCACCGGCCAAGCTAACGACAGCAAATACAAGTCTAACGCCGACGCTATTCGCCAAGTTGCAGAAACAGTTAACGCAACCGAAGGTAACTACCCAGCTGACGTGGCAGGTTTTAGTGCAAGCGACACTGCGAAGCTACCAGATGGTGTTGCGCTTAGCTCAACACTCGTCACAACAACAGCACCTACTGCTGCAAACGTAGAAACTGGTGAAAAGAAAAGTCCTAGTGAATATAGCATAAAGATTTGCGCAAGTAGCGCCGGTGTACAGATATTCTACACAGAAAAAGGTAAGCGCAAGAGCCTTGTTGCAGGTAAGTGTACCGATAAGCTAGCCGACGAGTCATAGTTGTAGATACAAAATCCACTATCTCAGCCCTCCGGGGCTGTTTTAGTTTATATTGCTAAGCATAAGCACTTAAACTATAATTAAGACTATGACAAACACCACTCGCGAGCGAGGATTTACTATCACTGAAATCATGATAATAGTCCTAGTACTAGGCATACTAGGCGGCATAGGTTATGTAGGCTGGAGTATGGCTATAACCAGCAGTAAAACCAATGCCGCCAAAACCAATGCCACAGCCGTAAAAAACGCCGCCGACCAGTTTAACTCTCGCTACGGTGCCTATCCTACCAATGCTCAAATACAAGGTGTAGGTGACACTATCAAGCTCCCCGATGGTGTATCTCTACAAAACTCCCCTATACTCACCAAAAACGACCCACAAACCAAAATATTCTTCCGTGCCACACCATCTTCTGGCCCCCCATACCGCGGCAACTGTATAGGCTACTACGACTATGCCGCAGGAACCATGAAAGTAATATACACTGGAACAGCAACTAACTTAGACACAGCTTCACTGGCGTGCAGCTAGGACTATACGGGTGGGACACATGGCACATAGCAACAAACAAACGGGGTTTACCATAGTAGAAATTCTTATAGTTGTAACTATCATAGGTATATTAGCAGCCATAGTGATAGTGGCGTATGTAAACATTACCGGCCAAGCACGAGACAAAGCCTACATAACCAACGCTAAATCTATACAAGAAGCCGCACGTACTGTAGAAATAAAGACCAGTGCATACCCAGTAGGCATAGGCGGCAGTAGCGGCAGCAATGCGTTCACCACCACCAGTGACCTCGTGTCGTTAACCGACGGCCTAACCGTCACGGCAGCCATAAAAAGTGGCGGCGCACTAATGACAGCTACCGAGATACAAAACAGCCACAAAGACAAAAAAATACCCGTAGAGTTCTGCGACCACGGAACAAACGAAAACAGCGGCACCGGTAAAGGTATACGAATATACTACACCGAAGGTAGCACTACCAGATTCCTACAAGACGGTGACTGCAGTGGCACACCTACACACTAATATTTAATTATCGCTTGGTAATGGGAATTGCAAAGCAAACTGACGCACTTGCTCGCGTAGCTCGGCAAGTTTATCTTCATTTTCACGGTTATCTATAGCTTGTTTCATCCACTCAGCTAATTGCACCATGTGTTCGGTGCCCAAGCCCCGAGTTGTCACAGCCGGTGTGCCTAGGCGCACCCCACTGGGGCGAAACGGTGGCAATGTGTCATCTGGCACGGTGTTGGCATTTAGCGTCAGCCCTATTTTGTCTAATGCCTGCTCTACTACCTTGCCATCTACGCCAAAAGATTCGTGCACATTAGCAAGTATCAAGTGATTGCTAGTGCCGCCAGTTACCAGACTAAACCCATGTAGCTTCAGCTGCTCGGCTAGCTCACTAGCATTTGCCACCACCCGCTGGGCGTACTCAGCAAATTGCGGCTGCAAAGCCTCGCCAAACGCCACAGCCTTGGCGGCTATAGTGTGCATATGTGGACCGCCCTGCATACCAGGAAACACCGCGCGGTCTATAAGTGTAGGTATATTTGCTAGAATTTTTTCGGGTGCTTTGAGTGGATTACCCACTATGCCACGACTCAAAATCAACCCACCACGTGGCCCACGCAGAGTTTTATGCGTGGTAGTAGTAATCACGTGAAACCCATAATCAAACGGATTTGCCGCCACGCCGCCAGCTATCAACCCAGCCACATGCGCCATGTCCGCCATTAGCAAACATTCATCGCCCACCTGTCGCGCTATGTCGGCAAACTTAGCGTAGTCTAGCTCGCGCGGATAAGCACTATAGCCCGCAAGTATGATTTTAGGCTTGTACTGCAAAGCTAGCGCTAGCAACTCGTCGTAATCTATTTCGCCAGTTTCGACGCTCTTCATTTTGTAGCGTACAAAGTTATATAGTTTAGCACTGCGCGTCACAGGTGCACCGTGAGTCAAGTGCCCACCATGACTCAAATCCATAGCCAACACAGTATCACCAGGCTCCAGCCATGCACTATAAACAGCCTCATTAGCCGGCGCACCACTGTGAGGCTGTACATTGGCGTGGTCTGCCTTAAATAGTTTCTTGGCACGATCTATAGCCAGCTGCTCCACTTGGTCGGTGTAGTCTTGTCCGCCATAGTAACGCTTGCCAGGGTAGCCTTCGCTGTATTTATTGGTAAACACACTCCCAAGAGCATCTAACACCCCGCGAGACACGTAATTTTCACTAGGTATAAGCTCTAAGCCCTCGCGTTCACGCTGCTCTTCACCGGCAATCATTGTTGCTATATCTTGATCATTCATTATATATATTGTATCACTTCGGCTGTGCTATACTTTATGTAACGTACAACATTTCTTAACATAAATCTATTGACTTTATATCATATATGATATATAATGAAAAGATGGACACCAACGATTACAAAGCAAAAATCGGTACCCTTATACAGGAAAGTCGCCAAAATCGCGGCCTAACACAGATACAACTAGCAAAAGCTCTAGGTACTAGCCAGAGTGCTATAAACCGTATAGAAAAAGGTGGGCAAAATATCAGCCTTGAGATGATAGCTCGTATCAGTGACGTACTGTCACACGACATAATGACCCTCAACAAAAGCTCCAAAATCAACTTCCGCGTGCATGGTGGCACTAAACTTAGCGGCAGCATAGAGACCAAAACCAGCAAAAACGCCGCCGTAGCCCTACTATGTGCTAGCTTGCTCAACAAAGGCAAAACCACCCTACGCCACGTAGCTCGCATAGAAGAGGTGAACCGCATTATAGAAGTACTACAAAGTATAGGCGTAAAAGTCCGCTGGCTTGGCGACGATGGCGACCTAGAAATCACTCCACCCAAAAAACTCGACCTCGCCAGCATGGACGTGGCAGCAGCTAAACGCACCCGCACCATCATCATGTTCCTAGGGCCACTACTGCACCAGTACTACTCTTTTCGCCTACCCTACGCCGGTGGCTGCAACCTAGGCAAGCGCACCGTAGAGCCACACATGAGTGGACTCAAACACTTTGGGCTAGACGTAGAAGCCAAGCCAAGCACTGATTATTACCAAGCAACTGTTGCTAAAAAACCTATTTCCAACAAGGCAATTGTGCTTACCGAGCGCGGCGACACCGTCACCGAAAACGTCATCATGGCAGCCGCACTATACGACGGCACCACGACTATTCGCAACGCCAGCCCCAACTACATGGTGCAGGACCTGTGTTTTTACCTACAAAAACTTGGTGTCAAAATAGATGGCATCGGCACGACCGTACTACGCATAACTG
>JAGQND010000011.1:0-8551 GCA_020428265.1 Candidatus Saccharimonadota bacterium
AAAATACCCAAACCACCGCCAACTACAGCCGACAAAGTAACCGGATCTTTCGGTATTGCGTCTAATGTCAGTCTACCCCACATATTCTACCCTCTCGCCCCTTGCATCATTTCTTTAGTTTTCACTCCATCTATAGCAGAGTTATCTTTGTTCATATACTTATTTAGTATCATGTTAAACAAACTAGTGTCTTTGAGTGTATAGTACACTACCGAACTATTTTCTGTAGGGTCGGCCAAGTTTTCATATAAATGCCAAGTTAAATCATTGTCGCCGGCACGCTCCTTGATAGCATCTACCCAATGATTAAACTCACTACGACTACTAACAGCCACTACATCAAAATCCATGCTAGAATACCCGCGGCCATTTATATTAGTGTTCGTGCCTCTATACATGCCAGGTTTATCTGCCACAAGACTCAGTTTTGAATTCATACCCGCCATAGAATACACCTGTGTACCTAGTGCCGGAATCCAGAATGAACTCATAGGAGCATCGGCAGTTATTTCAAAGTTTACCGGAGTACCAGCAGGTATTTTGAGCTGGTTCATAGATGCCACATGCTGGTCTGGATATATAAACAGCCAACGCCATTGCATAGTAACAACCTGCACACGAATAGGCTCTACCTTAGAGTCTAAATGACGATGTGGATCGAGCGTATGAGATGTCACCCAAGTAACAGTTCCGAGTATCGTAATAAGAAGCACCGGTATACCCCATAGTACTGCTTCAAATATCTTTGAATTTTCAAACTCCGGTGTATACGCAGCTTTTTTGTTATATTTACCGTTTTTTCTGTAGCGAACCGAAAATATAATCAACATAGAGTATACGGGTATGATAACGACCAAGCTAAGCAACATAGTAAATACTAATAAGTCACGCTCGTGCGCGCCCACCTCGCCCGACGGAAAGAATAAAGGCATATCATAGCCCTTAAGAAACACAAAACCGGCAATAGTACCAATAACAACCAGCAACACCGCAGTAAGCGTTGTGCGTAATGGTGTCCAAAATACCCTTCCCTTTTTCATGCTAATATCTATACTATAAACCTTCTCAAGGTTTATTCCAAGTAGATATTTAGACTATTTTGGCATTTACAGAAGTTTTTGCAGACTCTTCCACAGCTCGCACAAATTCAGCAACTTCTTCGCTGACGAGAGTTTTGGTATACGATGTAAATTTAATACGTAAAGTTACGTTTTTGTACTCCGAAGTATCGGGCGCATAAATATCAACGGGCTTAATTTCCGTCGCAACGTCAAGCCCATCCAGTATACCCTGCGCGGCAGCCTGCAATTTTTCGTAGTCTACATCTGCATTCACCTGAAAACAAATATCACGCTCTACCGATGGGTAGCGGCTGAGCGGCGTATACACGGATTGAGCATCATTAGATAGTTTCGCTAGCATAGAGCTACTAACCACAAACCCAGCAGTATGCTCTGGTAATTTAAAACTGCTCATTACCGAACGTTTAAATTCACCCACAATTCCCAACACTTCCTCACCGGCTATCACGGCCGCACTACGTCGTAGCTCAAATGGGCGCGCGTTTGCAGACTTAGGGTTCTCAAATGCAGGCTTAAACTGCATATCTACGCCAAGTTGCTGAGCTAAATATTCCAAATAATTTTTAGCCTCATAAAACGCAGACGCGCCGTGTGGTTTTTTACTAGCCACCACAAATGCCAAAAAGTCACGCTCAATCGGCAACCCAGCATCGTCCAGACCATCGCTCTTTACGTGCGCTTTATTTAGCTCATACAGCGCAAATTCATCGTAGCCAGATTTTATATTAGCATGCACTAAATTCAACAAACTTGGTAATACGCTCTGGCGATAATACTGCAAATCAGGACTAATGCTATTCACTATCCGATACGAATTCTCTAAATCTTGCCCAGCCTTCTTGAGTAAATCGCCGTGCACAAAACTATACGTCAATACTTCATTAGCGCCAGCACGCGTCAAAGTACGGCGCATCAGCGTGCGTGTTTTATCAAAATCACTCGGACTAACAGCCGTAAAATCACGCGCAGCAAGTACAGGTTTTATATTATCAAAACCATTAAGTCGCCCGATTTCCTCTATTATATCTTCTGGTATATGTATATCTGTGCGCCAATACGGAGCTTTCGCTACAATCGTATAAGGTGACTCTACGTCTACGTCAAAACCAACATTTAGTAGCGTATTCGTAATTTCTTCCATGCCAAAATCACTACCCAAAACGTCATTTATTGTAGACTGTGTCACACAAACATCTGCAGACTTCTGCTGCACTGGGTACGCATCTGCCACATCACTCACTAGCTCTGCGCTGGCAGCTATACGCAACAAATCAACAGCACCCGCCAACACCGGTGTCGTTAGTTCAGCTGGCTGACCTTTGGTAAAACGCGTAATAGCCTCACTAAATATACCGTGGCGCATCTGTGTGTTGCGCAAATTATATAAGTTAAATGACGCGCTCTCTAGTAATACAGTCGTAGTGTTTTCATCGATTTCGGTATCGCGCCCGCCCATCGCACCAGCTAGCGCTACTGGCGTATCACCATTTGCAATCACTATATCGTTGGTACTTAGTTCAATTTCGCGCTCGTCGAGTAGCACTAATTTTTCGCCTTCGCGACCAGCACGTACATGTATATCAATCTCACCATCATTCACGGCCTTCAATTTATCATAGTCAAACGCGTGCAGCGGCTGCCCGCTAATCATCATCATATAGTTTGTCACGTCCACCACGGCACTATGTGGCCGTACACCCACGCGCGCCAAGTAAGTCTGTATTTCGAGTGGTGCTAATGGAATTTTACTATCGACATTTGCCAACACCACAGCCTGATAGCGGCTACTGAGTTCAGGATTATCGATGGTTACTTTTGGCGTAAGCAAGTCACCAACTTTTTCTGGCCACCGCACACCACCAGGTAGCATACGAGGTAAAGTCGTAAACTGCTTGCCCATGATGCCCGCAACTTCGCGCGCAAAACCAATTATACCAAATGTATCAGGGCGGTGTGTCAGTGATTTGTTTTCGATATCCAACAAGTAATCATCCAGCTCATACGCCGCAGCAAAACTTTCGCCAGCCTTACGCTCATCTTCCAGCTCCATAATACCTTCGTGGTCATCCCATAAGTCTAGTTCCTTGGCGCTGGCTAGCATACCATTGCTCATCACGCCACGCAGTTTGCGGGCATCAAGAGTAAATTCATCTTTGCCATATGTTTCCGGCACGACAGATTTTGGCGGTAGCCACGCCACAGTCAAGCCTGCACGGACATTTGGCGCACCGCAGACTACCTGCACATAACTGTTTTCATCACGCTCCACACCTTCTACCACGCCACCATCATCTATCTTAGTCACATTCAAATGATCGCTACCTTCTAGTGGCGCGCACTCTACAACTTTTGCAATCACTACGCCTTCGTACTTTTTGCCAAGGTCTATTACTTCCTCAATTTCAACCAATCGTGAACCAATAAGCTCAGTCAGCTCATCGATAGAAATATCAATGTCTGTATATTTTTTAAGCCAATTTACTGAAATAATCATGCGAATTTCCTCAAAAATGCTAGTTTACCCGACTCAAAATGTCGCAAATCTTCAATACCGTATTTCAACATGATCATACGCTCCACACCACCGCCCCAGGCGAAGCCACGGTATTTTTCCGGGTCGATATCGGCCGCCCGAAGCACGTTCGGGTGGATCATGCCACAACCCAGCATTTCTAGCCAGTCACCTGGCTTGCCGCCAATACTCGCTGGTTTTTCAATCATGAATTCCAGCCCTGGCTCAACAAAAGGAAAATACCCCGGCTGGGTTTTAATGGCTAGTTTTTGTCCATAATATTCCTCAAAAAACGCACGTAGTGTGCCCAACATCTGCGCCAAGCTAGCATCTTTGCTAACAAACACGCCCTCGCACTGATAAAACGTATGTTCGTGCGTAGCATCCACATCTTCGTTGCGAAACACTCGCCCATAGCTGATACTAGCAATCTGCCCACCGGCCTCCAACTTTTTACGACCAGACTTTAATACACGGTTTTGCATAGTACTAGTATGTGCAGGCGGTATAAAACCTTCTTCGGTACGGAACGTGTCGTAACCATCACGCGCCGGGTGCCCCTCTGGGAAGTTCAACGCACCGAACATGTTCCAATCATCATCCAATTGACGCGACTCGTGTGCATCGAAGCCCATACGCGTAAATATATCTACTATGCGGTCAAGTTCAGTTGATATAGGATGCTCCGAGCCAATAGTAGTAGATAACAATTCAGGCCTAGATTCATTCACACCCCACGGTGCAGTCACGTCAATACTTATCACTGCCGCATCCGCCAACTCCGCTTCGCGCGCTTCTATGCGGCTAGTCAACTCTTGTTTAAATTCGTTTAGGCTTTTGCCATAAGCCGCTTTTTGGTCATTCGGTATGTTTTTTATTTCACTTGCGAGTGTTCGTAGTTCTGGCGCACGCAAAAATTCACGCGGGCTATCACTCACCGCAACACGTGCAAATAATGCGTCTTTTATAGAATCAATTGAAGACATTACTATAAGTATAAAATATTATGCTATCTATTACCAGAATTTATGAACAATACCACCAAGACAATTGTCACAAGAGCAGCTAACGCAATCCACACCCAAGCACTACTCTTAGTACTCACCGTATTGTTTACAAAAGCAGAATCTTCCACGCCATCAGGTAAATCACCTATTGGTTCTTGTTTTTTCTTTGCCTTATCACTCAGCTGCTGCGCTATACGCTTCTGTAGCTCTGTTCGATTATCATCTTGGTTTACTATTATTCCCATATATTTATGATTATACACGGATTTTAATACTAGACACATAACAGTTGTGGTATACTAATTTCATAATTTCTTATAAGGAGGGAAATAAATGGCTACAAAAAAAGCCGGCACTTCTGCCAAAAAGACCACCCGGTCAAAAAGCCAACCTGTAAAAACTAAAGTTACGACTGTTAAGGCCGTCAAGACAGAAACTACCGACAAGGCTAAGTCTGCAAACGTTGCAGCTGCCTCCGTCTCTCGCTTCACAAAGCGCAATACTGCACTTGCATCTGCGCTCATCGGCGAGTTTATTGGTACTTTCCTACTTGTATCAGTGTTCTTAATTGTTAAGGGTGAACCACTATACCTAGGTTTTGCACTAGCTGGTATCGTACTAGCTGTAAGCGCAATTTCTGGTGCACACGTAAACCCACTAGTAACAGTTGGTGCATGGGTTACACGCAAAATTAGCCACCTACGCGCTGTTGTATACATCGCAGCTCAGGTACTTGGTGCTGGCGCAGCATATGTTGCCCTTTCATCATTCATCGGCGGCTACGAAGTTCAAGGTGCAGCAGGTGCAAACGCACTAGCCGCTGCAGCGGGCCCATCAGTTTACAAACTTTCTGCTCTATCTGAGCACGCACACTGGTTTGTATTCCTAGCTGAGCTTCTAGGTGGTGCTATCTTTGCATTCGCATTCGCTGGTGCACGCAAGCTCAAAACCGACACAGTTGCACGCGCATTCACCGTTGGTTTTGGCTACTTTGTAGCACTACTTATTGCAGGCGTAGCAGTTAGCTACGTAGGTGCAAATGCAGCAGTTAACCCTGCCGTAGCAATTGCTGGTAGCGTTATAGACGTCAACAAACTTGACTGGTTTGCTGTTGCAGCTTACATAGTTGCTCCACTTATCGGTGGTGTCGTAGGCTTCGCAGTACGCGACGTTGTAGATTCTAGCGACAAAGTAGAAGCTTAGTCGCTAACTTCACACATTAAATACCCCGGAATGTCCGGGGTATTTAATTATTCTCTAGTTGTTTCGGTCGGTTTATCTAGTAGCATCGCATTCACGCTATTATCAGCGCCAGCTATCTTCACTATGTCTTTATCTATTTTTCCCAGCTCTTTATGTGCCGAGTTAAAGTGATTTACAGTCGTACCTAGTGACGACCCAAGCTTCTGCATAAACGTCTCAAATTGACCTATATGCTGGCCCAACTTGCCCACGCGTACCTGTATATCTTTGGCCTGCTTTTCTATTTGCAAGCTCCGTAGCCCTTGCAGTACCGTCTGCAAATACGCCATAAAACTCGTTGGACTCACAATTATCACTCGCTTTTCACGAAACGCATACTCTATCAAATCCTTACTACTCACACCTACGTTATTTATAAGCAAATCGTAATACAGCGACTCGCTCGGTATAAACATGAACGCAAAATCCATCGTGTTTTCATCGGGTCGAATATACTGCGCAGTTTCATCTATCCTACCTTTCAGGTCCGCCTTAACTTTTTGCAGCAACCTGTCTCGCTCATCTTTGCTGCCAGCTTCTATCATGCGGTTATAGTTTTCCAAACTAAACTTACTGTCTATTGGTAATATTTGGCCTTTTTCTAAAAAAATCACCGCGTCAACAATCTTGCCATCTTTAAACTTATACTGCATCTGGTATTGCTTGGGCGGCAGCACATTATCTAGCACACTCTCCAGGTAATACTCGCCAAACACACCGCGCTGCTTTGGGTTTTGTAGTACGTTTTGCAAAGTTTTTAAGTCTGTCGCTACATCTACCACGCGCTTGTTTGTTTCATCGAGTTTTGCAAGTCGCTCAGTCACATCAGCCACCAGTTTTGCACTTTGCTGTAGCTGACGCTGCACCGACATTTGCACATTAGCACTACTGCGCTCCAGCTTGTCACCCATACTATCTTGCAGCCTCATCACAGTACGGTTCAGCTCAGTCACATCGGCCTTTATCATATCCACCGAGCTACCGCCCTTAAGCTCACGAATTTTGGTATTCACAAAAAACACCGCGCCAATAACAACAACTATAAGTACAACGAGTAAAATTTCCATATACTCATTATAGCATTAGCGTTTCTATATAAGAGGTGGCAAACGCACAGCCAGCACAACAAGCACTACTAGTATCACCGCTGCGGCAAATTTGCGCGGTCGCACAATCCAGGCAAATAGCAAATATGTAAGTGCGCTAAGTAGCACCGACCATATAACACCTTCGTACCACACTAGGCCCGCCGCCCATGACACCACGCCCCACAAAGACACAACAGCACCCAAAACTATAAATAGCGGGCGATACAAACTAAGCCGCACCAACCCTAAAAGCGCTACTAGACCCACAATTAGCTGTATAACAGTAGATGAAACCACGCTCAATCCACCACAAGATACAGACTCGCCGCACAGCAACGAAGAGGATATAGCCTGACCAAACAATACGCTAGCGCCCCAAGAAATAAATCCCAACACACCGCCCAATATCAAAACTTGTATAAACTGTCGTTGCGTCAAGTCTACAAAACCACCAAACATTCCTTGCGATACAGACTTCTTAGCCATAAATCTCTCCTTATTTACAACCACTATATCAACAGATGACGATTTTGGGTAATTCTTAAGCTTTTTTTAGCCGCGGAGTCAAATACCAAAGTGCGCCCACCGACGCCGCCACTACGCCGCCAATTACGTCTAGCGGTGTATGCACCAAAGCCAAAACCCTGCCTACGCACACCATTAGTACCAAAACTATCAAAACCCTAGTCCATAGCTTAGACCTCGTCTCAAACCACACGGCATACAATATAGCCGTCGAAAACAGTGCATGGTCTGACGGAAACCCGGGATTTGGCAAATACGCCGCACCTGCCGCCACGCCCATCAGCTCAAATGGTCGCTCAGCCGCTGGGTGGTACACCGCCGACATATATTTAGCCACTAAATATGCTGTAAGCCCGGCCATAAGTATACGGCTATACGCCGCAAATTTATCGGACTTTTTAACCTTAAATAACAGTAGCCAAACACCAATAACAACAATAGGCAACAACGCTCCATCGGCCATCAGCCGTACAAATATATTAACTAAATCCATACTCATATTTTATTACAAGTCGTTCCGTTTATGGCAAAAATTATATATAATAGTTCTTAAAGAGGGAGAATCAATGAACAGAAACGTTGTAATTGGCGTAGTTGCAGTGACCGTACTCTGCCTAGGAGTTGTTGGCGCATATTTTATTATGGACGGCCCCACTAAGTCTGACCCTATTAAGGCAAATACTCCCAAGTCCGCCAGCAACAAAGAGCCTTCCGTCAAAGAAGCCACTTCATTTAAAGCTTGCGACATACTAACCAGTGACATAGCCAAGTCCATACTTGGCGACGAAGCCGACACCAAACCAAGCGAACAATCAGCCGAAGCCTCTACGGCCGACCTACAAATAACCAACTGCATGTACACAGCAGCCAGCGACAAAACCGATATCACCAAAACCAGTGGCGTCACTATCCAAGCTCGTGTAGCCAAAACCAAAACCGGCGCGGCTACCAACATACAAATGATCAACAACATGATGGGCAAAACGCGTGCCATCGACGGCATCGGCGACAAAGCCATTTACTCCGAAGATTTCAAACAAATCATCGTCCTCAAAGGCAACAACCTATATTACGTATGGCACTACGTAAATACGT
>JAGQND010000011.1:8561-15047 GCA_020428265.1 Candidatus Saccharimonadota bacterium
ACAAATTCAGACTACGACACCAATTTAGAGCTAGCCAAAAAACTACAATACCGTTAGGCATTTTTCTTGCGCACACCGCTCACCATAGCATCGGCTATACGCTCTACTTCGGTCACGCTATCGGTTTTAGTGCCGGTAGATAGTACCGTATCTTCAAACTGCAACGCATGGTCATCTGACATATAGTTATAGTCACTACGACTCGCAACCATCGGTAGTATTGCCGTACGGTTCCACTTATTAAACACTACTCGTTTCACGGCAGTATCAAGCTCATCTAGCCCAGGGTAGTCCCGAGTTGCATGCAATCCCACTTCACTCTCGTCTATGCTTTCTATCAAAGGCACCATATACGATACCTCGCCGGCAGATTCATAAGTTTTGCTCATCAAATACCACGTAGCAAACGGACGTTTGGCTATGTGGTCACTAGCTAGCACGCGCATCACTTCTGTCTGTATATCATAGCTCTCAGCGTCAGGATTGTAGCCGTCTGCAAAAGACAAGTTCTCGATATAGCCAGCATACCCGCTAGCTTTATTCGCCGCGCTCAGGCAGTTCATAAATGCCACAGGCCGACTAACCATATTTTGCATTGCTCGCTTAACATTTAGCTGCGTTTCGCGCGAATCTTCAGCCGTCTCTTCAAGACAACTCAAAAAGTACTCTCCAGATCCTTGTAGGTAAACTCGAGCCCAAAAACTACGTAGCTCGCTATAACTTTGCGGCTTTTCTCCGTGGTTAAACTTCACCACCATTTCATCTAATGTTTCCGAGTCGGCTTGGTCGCGCATGGCGCTCATATGTCGCAGCGCAGGCATAGCACCCACAAACATCGCACCGAGGTCATGCACTTTTTCACGACTTTCAAGCATGTTTATTGTTTCGTGCATCAGTCCCCAGTTTGGGTCCCTACTCACAGATTCACGATAATCATCAAGCCTATCACTCACCCTATCTACGGGAACACGCCGCTCCGAAGTATCACTACTCGCTGCATTGTGACGGATAACCCTATCAAGTTTAATCACCTTTGCATCAGGGGCAGTTGGCAATACTATTACCTCTGCTGATTTGTCATTTTCTACGGTTGTTTTGCTTGTACGATTTACTGGAAACTCGATGATATTACTCATACTATCTATATTACCATAAACAGTATAAAAAGTCAATACCCCTTAAGCTTCATCTAGATACGGCGACGCCAGCGGCTAAACACATCTTCGAGTTCTGGAAGTATAGAATACGGAGCCTGAACTGTAAGCAAGTCGGCATACCTTATCACTGTATCGGAGTCAAATTCTATCAACTTACCGCGCCGCTTAATCTCTATAATCCTAGCCTTATCTGGCAAGCCCACCTCATATACCTTGGCCGCGCATATAGCGTGCTGTGGCGCCACACGGAAGTAAACTTTTTGGGCCTTTTCACGGTATTCGCGTAGGTGCTCCTCCGGTATTTTCTCTATCACACCAAGCTTCTTGGCCACCCAGCTAAGGGTAGTACCTTGCAGCACCGTAGATGCCAGCACCACAAAGAACACAATATTAAATATTAAATCATCATACTGTAAGCCCTCGCTCACCACATATGTAGCCAGCACAATAGGCACCGCTCCACGAAGCCCAGCCCAGCCAAGTAAAAGTTTTTCTTTATAGTCTACCCTGTTGCCAAACGGCAGCGACGCCCATATAGCCAGTGGCCTAATCAATACTACGGATATCACGGTTAGTAGGATTGCCGGCAGGGCCACTGCGAGTAATTTATGTGGCACCACAAGTAGGCCAAGTATTATGAATATCGCCACCTGGAACACAAAGGCAAATCCCTCGTGAAAAGTAGTAAGATGACCACGATAGCGCGACGGCGTTGAGCCCACCGCAATACCCACCATGTATACCGCCAAGAATCCGCTACCACCTATTAGCTCCGTACTGCCAAACGATATTATGGCTGCAGCTATAGATATAACAGGCGCGAACACACCAATACTGTGCGGTATATGCGAAAAGATATACATAGCCAGGCGCCCAAATACCAGGCCGGCTACAAGGCCTATGCCGAGTTTTTGCACGAGTAGCAGTATGAACTCAGAATAGTGAAACGCCGGGTTTTGAATCCAGGTTATAAAACCTATCGTCAGCGCAATTGCCATAGGGTCGTTAAACCCTGACTCAGCCTCCAAAATACGCGCCAAACGCCTACGTATAGAGGTAAACCTAAGTGTCGCAAACACCGCCGCGGCGTCCGTAGACGACACAATGGCACCCACCAACATAGAGTACGCCCATGGCAATGAAAATATAAAATGCGTAGCAATACCCACCAGCACGGCCGTTACCGCCACGCCGACAGTACTCAGCAGCGCCGCCGGAACTATAGACTCACGCAAACGTCGCATAGAAGTCGCTAGTCCACCATCGTAAAGTATAGCTATAAGGCCTATGGTACCCACGAGTTTCGCAAGCTCGACATCTACGATTTCTATATGTCCCAGCCCCTCGGCGCCCAGCAACATACCAAAGGCCAAAAATGCCACAAGTGTAGGCACATTAAACTTGATGGCTACATATGCCGCAATCGTGCTAATAGCCAAAACCCCACCTACTAGTAAGAATACTAAGGACTCATCCATCTGTTACTATTGTACCAATTTTTTCAACGCATCATAATATAAGCGTTTTCACAGTGTTTTCCTGTATAATCTATACAATGGATTTTATAGTAATTGCCGGTGCGGAATATTTGATATACCTGCTACTTATAGCATTTGTATATTGGGTGTATTCTCGCGGTAGCAATCGTATGCAAGTTATTGTCGTCACTATTGTGTCCGCCATTGTAGTTTTTGCATTATCCCGGCTATTTAGCAGTCTTATAGACAACCCGCGGCCTTTTACCGAGGGCCTCACGCCACTTTTCTACCATGTCAGCGACAACGGCTTCCCGTCTGACCATACGCTAGTTAGCGCTACTATTGCATTTATTATTTATGTATACAATAAGCGCCTAGGCATGCTATTTCTAGCGGGCGCGCTCACTGTTGGTTTGTGTCGAGTTCTAGCAAACGTGCACCACCTAGAAGACATATTGGGTGCCGTAGCTATAGCGGGGCTATCTGTTTACGCGTCTTACGCACTAACCAAGAAACTCGCCGCTAAGCATCGGCACCCTAAATCTTAATTATTTTTTGCTTTTAGCAGCACTTTCGGCAAATACATAGCCGTCTTCTTCGTGCTGCACTCGGTCTAGGCCTAGCGCCTCTTCGTCTTTGCTTACACGCAAACCAATTGTTTTGTCGATAATCTTGAGTAGCACCCAGCTAGCACTAAATGCAAATACTACAGACACCGCCACGGCCACCACCTGGTGCCATAGCAGCTCCCAGCCACCACCATAAAATACGCCATCTGCACCGCCAGGGTTCACGGCAGTTTCCGCCAAAAATCCTATAAGCAATGCGCCCACTACGCCACCTACGGCGTGCACGCCCACTACATCTAGCGCGTCATCGTAGCCAAATTTCAGCTTTACGCCCACCGCGTATGCACATATCAAGCCAGCCGCAAGGCCTATTATTATGGCCGAAATTGGGCTGACAAAACCGGCCGCAGGAGTAATGGCTACTAGTCCTGCTACCACACCGCTCACTGCACCAAGCGATGTCACTTTGCGGTGGCGTATGTAGTCTACAAATGCCCAGCCTAGCATAGCCGCACCAGCTGCTACTGTTGTTGTTACTACAGCAGATGCCGCTAGTCCATTTGCACCTAGTGCACTGCCGGCGTTGAACCCATACCAGCCAAACCATAGCAAACCTGCACCAAGCATAGTAAACGGCAAGTTGTGCGGCACTATAGATTTTGTTTTAAACCCAGCGCGCTTACCTATTACAAGCGCCGCCGCCAAAGCTGCCACACCAGCACTAATATGCACCACTGTACCACCCGCAAAGTCTAGCGCACCCATTTCGCGTATCCAGCCACCAGGTGCCCATACCCAGTGAGCAAGTGGCGCATATATAAGCAGTAGCCACAAGCCACTAAATAGCATAAACGACCAAAACTTCATGCGCTCCGCAAATGCACCGGTGATAAGTGCGGGCGTGATAGCCGCAAAAAACATCTGAAACACCGCAAATGCTAAAAACGGTATGGTCGCCGAAAAATCAACATTTGGAGCCTGACCCACACCCTCAAAGCCCGCAAAGTTCAAGCCGCCTATCAGTCCGTTTATATCCGTACCAAAGGCTAGCGTAAACCCTACTAACACCCATAGCACCGACACCAGCGCTAGCGAAAAGAAACTCTGCAGGGCTGTTGCAAGCACGTTTTTAGCGCGCACCATCCCCGAGTAAAAAAACGCCAAGCCCGGTATCATGAGCATTACCATGGCTGCCGATATCAGCACATATGCCGTATCGCCTGTATCCATATTTCCTCCTATTCTTTATGATTTAACATAAATTTATTATTAATAATATTTATAATTGCAGATTTAATTCTTATTTACAATAGTTTTAATATTAAAATGTATATTTTTATTATTATTTTGCAAACAATAAAGTTTAACTACAACAAAATAACCCCAAATACGGGGCTATTTATATTTAGATATTCACTAAGTCCTACGCGCCAAGCACACGTAACACGTGATAAACCACAATACCCGGCCACACAATTGCATCTATAAAAGCATTTACATAGCCACTAAAGTTGTGTGCATCGCGCGCAAAATACACAAATGCGCCCACAAACGCCACAAAAGCCGCAAACCCCGATGGACCATGGTCTTTAAATATATTTACAGTTGTACCTTCACGTTTCGCCATAGTATATATCCTTATTTTATAGGCTCAGTATAGCACATACCCCACATTGTCTATGCAAATTTAAAAGAGCCCCGGAGGGCTCTGTTTGTTAAGTGCAGTAGTCACACGTTCCAGTGCCTGGCAATTCTGTAAAGCACATTGTGCAACAAGTTGGCCTAGTGGTATCGGGCGGCATATGTGCCCCGCAACCCTCGCCCGGCTCAAAACCATATATCACAAGCGACAAATCGTGCCGCCAATTGACGTCTTCTACGTCCACCCCTAGTGCCTTGGCCACCAGGGTTGCTGTTTGCAACTTTATGCGCTCACGACTGCGGCTATATACCTCGATTTTTGCAATCATAGATTGCGACACGCCAGCCCTTCGCGCCAATTCTGCCTGGCTCCAACCTTTCCTGGCGCGAAGCTCTTTCAGGGTCAGCTTTATTACCGACTCCACAGTTGCCACAGAATCTCCTAGCTCTGAAGTATGCCTGTACTACACGTACACTTATTTTATACCATAAAACTATACAAAATACAACTTTAAGATTAAGGCCTCGTCTTCGCTTTCGTCCTTTTGGACTCATCAGCATAGATACGCATCTATGGAGCGAAATGACAAGCAGGTGTCGTATAGAAAAACACACTGCCTGTCACTCGCCGTACTTCAGCTAACGATTAGCGAACCGTGAACCCAAGCATCATCTTCCGCATCTGCTCACGGCCTTCCATGCCCATGAGCAAGAGCGGAACAGTGAAGTCCGTCTGCATGATCCACCGAGTACGCGCGTCGTTCGACACGAGCTCGAGGAACACCATGATGGCATTGGTCGGGCTGCTGTCGAAATACTTCAGTGCTTCCTCGGTACACCAGCCCAGATATTGCTTGCCACTGGGCAGGCTCGGAGGCTGCGGTAACGGCAGGGTTTCACGCGCAATCTGCGCGAGAACAGCCATACCGAGTGCCGGTTCGCCCATCTGCATAGCCATGCGCATGGCGGACTCCACCTTTTCGTTGAGGTTGACCTCATGCGCATCCTGCGTGGACTCAGTGTTCGTCTCGTCGCTCGAGCGGAGCTCGTCGATGAGACGCGCTGCCGTGCCCGGACCACCGTTGTCACGGTCGAATCCCCACGGGTCGAACTCCTCGTCGCTGGAAAGATCCAGCTTGAGGGGCCGACCATACAGGTAATCGAAGTAAACATCGTTGCCCCGAAGAGCCGCCATGCCCTCGGGGTAATCACCGCTGGCATCCGAACCCGCATCGAGCAAAGCCTGAGCCTGCTCGACAGTCATGAGCACCGGTCCATTGCTGGCCATCATGAAGCCCATTCCCGCCGGGGAAGAGGCGTTGTACAGCTTGGCCAGCACTGCAGCCTTCGACAGACCCTCAATGCTCACCATTTCCCGCACACTGCTGGACATTAGTCTTAGCTTTCTCCGCATCCCGACGACGAGTGTCAACCAACTAAAAGTTGATCGTGTGTTTTCCATTACACACAAGATGAGGTTTTAGGACTCCATAAAACCCTAAAATCTCACCTTGTGTTACCTACTTGTCAAAGAAACCCCCGAGTTATTCAACTTCAGGAGGTAATACTATTTTATCATAAATATAATAATAAGTCAATATCAAATAGCCCTCAAGCGGGATATATAGATTAGATTAAGTT
>JAGQND010000012.1 GCA_020428265.1 Candidatus Saccharimonadota bacterium
GTTATTTTGCTCCATAGATGCGTATCTATGCTGACGAGTCCAAAAGGACGAAAGCAAATCATAAAATGGCATTATTTTTTATAAAACCTATTGACTTTCAATTTTACTTAGTGTTATAATTACACTATCACATTAATAAATACATTCTACGACTAGACAAAATGTAAAAAGTGTGATGTAATACTTGAGGCGTCCGCTCAAGTTGAGAAGGGGCGCGTTCTTTTATAAGGAGGTGAGTATATTGTCTGCAGAGCTGGATCGAATCGAACAGATGATCGATTCGGCTGAATCGTACGCCATAATGTTTGGCGTATCTGGCGGAGATGTGAAGTCGCAGCTGAGTGCTGCTCGGAATAACTACCGACTGCTACTAAAAGCTGTGCACCCAGATCGAGTTGATATGGATGCACGCGACAAGGCGACTGACCTGACTGCAAAACTGAATAAACTTTACGAAGAAGCTCAAGCTGCCATACAGGCTGGCACGCTACATGTGCGCCGGTCTAACAGCTCGGCTGTGTTTAGTTCTGCAAAATACCAATACCGGGTGACTGAAAAGTTCACCAAATACAACGACATGGCTGAGTGTTTTTTGGCCACGGCGGGTAGTGGTACTGGCGAGCTAAGCGGCTTTGTAAAGGTTGCCCGAACACCGGCTGACAACGAGTTGCTTGCCACAGAAGCTGAGGTGTTGAAGAAAATTTGCGATGGCAGCGATGCCAAGCGTGAAGTCTTCTTCCCGACGCTACTGGATTCGTTTGGTATGAAAATTGGTACCAAGCGACTACGTGCAAATACTCTGGCGAACCTGGATGGGTTTTACAACCTAGAACAGGTGCACGAGCGGTATGTGAACGGAGTGCAAGACCTCGATATGGCCTGGATGTGGCGCCGGGTGTTGTGGACGCTGGACTACGCACACACTAAGGGTGTGGTGCATGGTGCAGTTTTGCCGCAGCATGTGATGTTGCAACCGGCCCAGCATGGGATTGTGTTGGTGGACTGGTGCTATGCTTCGCCGAAGCGTGGCAAGGACCATCAGCCGCTCAAGGCTGTTGTGGGTCGGCAGCGGGCATGGTACCCAAAGTATGTGTTCGACAAGCAACCGGCAATGCCGGCGCTGGACATAGCTATGGGTGCGCGAACGATGGTGTATATAGCAGGTGGCAACCCGGAAACGGGTAAAATGCCAGCTGGTGTGAAGCCGGAGTTCGCTCGGTACTTTGCGGGTATTTTGGCCCGCGAAGGTGATGCGAAACTACGGGTGCCCGAGGTAGCCGTAGAGTTCGATGCAGTGCTCGAACGGTTGCGGGGTCCGTATTTCCCGCGCAAATTCCGACCGTTCGATATGGGTAGTTCCAACAAGTAGAAAGAAGAGTCAAATGGGTGGCGGTTCTTGGGACGTCGGTTCGTACACTAGCCGCGTGAGTGCGGCGCGTGCGTCTGGCAAGTCCACGTTCGACTACGACGACAACGTGCGCAAGGGCAAGGTGTCGGGTGTGAACCCGCTGCTGAACCCCACGGTCAAGGCTGGTGCGGCTAGTCCGTTCGCTGGCAAGATCATGCGCGAAGTCTGCGTGACCGATGAGCACCCTGACCCGACGGCAATCTTGGTATTGCTGGACGTGACGGGTAGCAACATTGAGCAGGCTCGCGTGGTGCACACGGCGTTGCCGCGGCTGCAGAAGTATCTGAGTGATGGTGGCTTCTGCAACGACCCGCAGATCAACGTGTCTGCGGTGGGCGACGCCTACTCCGACAAGTACCCGTTGCAGTTTGGACAGTATGAGTCGGACAACCGACTCGACGACCAGATTGCGGCACTGGTGCTGGAGGGCAATGGCGGCGGTCAGCAGCGCGAGACCTACGAGCTAGGTGCGTACATGGCAGCGCGCCACGTGCATCAGGAGCCTTATGAGCTCTACGGCAAGAAGGGCTTCGTGTTCCTCATCGGTGACGAGATGCCGTACCGGGAGATTCCGAATGATTTCGGTGGGCGCTACTATGGCGGCCGGCACACATTGGAATCTCTCACGGGTGACACCACTAGTGAGCCGATCGGCACTAAGGCGGTGTTCGATGAGCTCAAGGAGAAGAACCACGTGTTCTTCCTCTTTCAGGCTCAGGGTGCCTACTCGGCGAGTCAGATTGTTCCCGAGTGGAATGAGCTGCTCGGTGCCGAGAACGTGGTGATTCTGGAGAGTCCGGGACAGGTCGTGGAGGTTATCGCAGGGCTGGTAGCGCGTTTTGCGTCGAGCCTGGATGCTTCTGCCACTGAAAGCGCCATGCTGTCGGCCGGTGGTGACACTCGGGCTGTGAAGTCCGCGTTGAAGGCCATCGCCAAGTACACTCCGCCCAGCAATACTGGCGGAAGTGGCGTAGTAGCGGTCGCAGACGACGACCTGGATATCGGCAGCGCCGGAGCAGACAGGCTGTAACTCGCCTGACGTGTGCCGTCCCAACAATTGTTTGGGCGGCACACTTTTAAAATTGAATTTATAAAATGAGGAATATGGAAAAATCTAAAGCAATTATTATGACCGACCTGAGCTACGGTGATACGGGCAAGGGCACCACGACCGAATGGTTTGCAAGCCACGCGGATAGTGCTGCAATTGTGCGTTTTAACGGTGGCGGTCAGGCCGAACATAATATAGTGCGCCCAGATGGTACGCACCATACTTTTTCGCAGTTTGGGTCGGCGAGTTTGCTGCCCAATACCGTGAATCATTTGTCGCGTGATATGTGGGTTAACCCGCTAAACATGGCGCCCGAAGCACGGCATTTGCAGCAGCTTGGTGTGCACGATATATGGCAGCGTACGACAGTGAGTGAAGAGGCGCGTATAGTTACGCCATACCACCGCGCGGGCAATAGGTTGCGTGAACTTGCACGTGGTGCCAATGCGCATGGCAGCACTGGTCAGGGTATAGGCGAAGCTGGCGTAGACGACATAGTGCGCGGTGATTTAACTTTGCGTGCAGGTGATGTGCGTCGTCGTGATTTGGTGCAACTACTCGAAAATATGCGTGTATATAAACGCGAACAAATGCGCGCACTTGGCAGTATGCTGCGCACCGATACCGAAGAATGGGATGCGCTAAATGACGAAACTTTGAGCGAAGAATATGCTGATATATATAATGAATGGAGCCATGTACTACGTATAGTTGCGCGTGATTATTTAGCGACTTTGGCGCTGGAGCACAGTCATGTAATTTTTGAGCCGGCGCAGGGTGTACTGCTTGATGAAAAGTACGGATTTCACCCACACACTACGTGGAGTAATACTACACCGGGAAACGCCGAGGCGCAGCTACGCGATATTGATTTTAGTGGAAGTGTGAAGAAATATGGCATATTGCGCGCCTATACAACTCGTCATGGTTACGGCCCATTTGTGACAGAAGATGAAGCACTAGATGATCCGCTATACGAATATCATAATGGCGTGGGTGAGTGGCAAGGTAAGTTTCGCGTAGGGCACTTTGACCCTGTGGCGCATAGGTATGCTATACAGGCAGTGGGCGAATTAGACGGACTAGTCGTGACAAATATAGACCGCGTAGTAGAGCTACCAGAATGGAAATATGCAACTGGCTATAACGTGCCAAGTGATAGTGCGGCTGGTAAATATTTTGATATGCATGGCAGTATAGCACGCGACATGAAACTACCGCAAACTGGCAGCAAAGAACACGTAGAGCAACTGGGCAAAATGCTGTTTGAGGCAAAGCCTGTATATGGCTCTATAGAAAACCCAAGTGCCGACGATGTGATAAAAACTATCGAACGTGAAATGGGTGAGCGCGTGGTGCTAGCGTCGTTTGGCCCAACAATTAACGACAAGAAAATACTCGAGGATACGATACTGCTATAGTCCCTAGTATTGAATAAATACTAAATATGTGGTATAATGAAAGTATGGACAAACCACCAGTTTATGAGTCCTACCGCGACCTGCGCGACGTGCCACTACATGTAGTGACTGGCGAGTATGGCGTAGAGGGTCTCAAAGAGCAGTTTTTGCAGCTGGTGGAAGACTTACAATTAGAGCCTGAAGAAAAGCAGTCTATAGAGATTGCTATGAATGTGGCGATGGTGGCACATGATGGACAAATGCGCGGGCCACTGCCATATTGATCACATTTATTACGTGTGGCTAGTCGCATAATCAAGCACTTTGGAGTTACGGAACCGCATATTATACGCGCGGCGCTGCTACACGATAGTGTAGAGGATGTGCCTGGTAGGCTGGCCTATGGCCTTATGGTGCCAGACGAAGAAATTGACGACCTAAAACACCGCCCCGCCGCGCTGCAGACGATTGCTGATATGTTTGGCGAAGACACTGCAGAGTTGGTGGCTAATGTGACCAACCCAGAGTTTGACCGTAGTGGCGATACACAGGTGCAGTACCGCGAGCATGTGGTGGAGCTCATGCATGAACACCCCGAAGCACGCGTGATTAAGCTTTCGGATTTTATAGATAATTGCAAAGGCTTGAATCACAATGAGCGTCCGCTAGCGGCTATACAAAGACTTGCGCGCAAGTACTATCCACTCATAGAAACCATGCGCGAATTTGCGCTGGCTGAAGACACACCAATACCCGAGCAGGGCAAGGCTTATATAAATGAGAGTCTTGACGTCGCCGGCGAACGATGCGAATACTATATATCACTTAGCTAGTGACTGTTGCAATATAAATAGTTGTGCTATAAACAAAGTATGAGTAAACATGCTGGTAGCAATATTGAGAGTATGTACGGCAATTTGTCGTTTGGATATGAGGCACTTTCATCAGAGGGTAGCATAGAGCAGATTGAAGAAAATCAAACACGCTATATAAAAAAGGATTCAGTATTGTTTGTGCCTTCGCACGATGAAGGCGAGTATACACCTGTTATTTTGACGGCGCTACCTGTGCCGGCGGATGCTCCGGACTGGGTGGCTGTGCGCCGCGATGGTGATGATTATGTTTTAGATTTACACTTGTTTGATGTTGCCGAAGATGGTCGGTTTTGCGACCTTGGTGAAATTTCTTCGTATATGAAGCCAGTGGTACCTAGAGCCTACGCTATGCGCGACTATGCGTCTAGTGACGTCGACGCTGTGGCACTGTATGGCAATGCTGAATATTGGGGTGACCTGGAAGGCCTTGTGGGTGATGTGGATAGTGAAAATGCGCGGCTAGCGGCCGAGGAATTAGAGCGTCGGCAAAAAGAAAATAGAGATAAGCAAATACGAAAAATTGGTCGGCAAGTAACTGCAATAGTGTCGGTGCTACCGTTGCCGCAGCCACTTGGTATGGGCGTAAACTTTGCAGCTCACGTGTTTGCCTATACTGCAACTTCGCTGCTAACTAGTGATTAGCATATAATAGATACATGAGTCGCATAGCACAGCTCGACATAGTGCGGGGGTTGGCCATAGTATATGTGGTGTTTATACATAGTGTTTTGTATAATTACGCGCATATAAATAATGTAGATTTGGCGCATACGCCCTGGCCGTTGCTTTTGCTTGGAGCTATGGGTTTGTGGGGTGGTGTGTTTGTTATGTATTCGTTGATCGTGAATACGTTTTCGATGTTTCGTGCGGGTGGCGGGCGTGCACTGGCGCTACGTGTAGTTGCGCCATTTATTGTTGCTGGGCTGGCGTATATATTTATTATTGGCACGCTGCAAACTCTTGTGTTTGGCAGGTGGGCGGCGAATACAACGGCTACGCAGACAGACTTAACTTTGGTGGCCGAAGTAGTGCGCGGTGAACCTCTAGATTTGCATACAGACCGTGTGTTTACCGGGTCGGGCATAAAATCAGTTGGACTGAATTTGGTGGTGGTCCCGCTGGTGTTGTATTTCGTATTTTGGCGGCGTGGACTACGTGATGAGAAGCGGACATATGCTATTTTGATTGCTGTAGCGCTGGTGATTTTAGCGTTTTCGTATTTGCGTTTATATATGTACGATCAGTGGCTAAGTGACGTGCTAAGGCATAATTATTTATCTGCTTGGCTGGGTAGTTTGTTGATAGCCAATCCGTATCCGGGTGTGGCTTATTTGTCTTATGGGTTTTGGGGTGTAGCTGTGGGTGCTATGTATTTTTATAAACGATACGATTTGCTGCGGAAAATTATATTGCCTATAGGCGCTGCATTGCTTGCGGTTGGAGTGCTGAATATTGTGCGCTATCCGGGTACAGTATTTGGCGTGACGGAGTTTTGGTATTGGAAGATGGTTATAGAAACTGGTGTGTTTTTGCTATTGTTTGCCGGTGCACTGTTACTTGCTCATGGGCGTAAGTTTAAGCCGGGCGCAGTGTGGCGATTTTCAGAGCCATTTAGCCGTGTGAGTTTGAGCGTGTACATGCTAGAAACATTGACGTCGGAAATGCTTAGGCCTATGTGGTTTAGATATTCTGCTGATTGGCAGCAGGGCTATGCGGGCCCATTACTACTTGGTGTTGCTAATGTGTTGGTGTGGATAGTGATAGTTTTTGCATGGAAGCGCGCTAACTATAAATATAGTGTGGAGTATTTATGGGTTAGGGTGTTTAATAGGCTCGGTAAGCGTTCCACTAAGCTTACGCTTTAACCATATTTTTGCTTATAAATATATTTTGTGGTATTGTAATAATAATCTGCAGCTTGGTGCTTGCGGAGTGTGTTATGTCCGTTCCTTTACATAAGGAGTTCTCTCATGAACGAAAACGATGAGCTCCAGCCAAGTGGTCAGGAGTCAGAGTCAAGAGATGCGGAAGTCGCGCGTCTTAGGAATGCTCTTCGTGAATCTCGTCAGCAGTTGCTGGCTCTTCGCGACGAAGTAGATCGCATGGCCGAGCCACCGCTCAGCTACGCTTTGTACCTGTGCTCGAATAACGACGGTACAGTAGACGTGGTGACGGCCGGGTCTGGCGCAAAGCGTATGACCGTGACGGTTTCACCCACTGTTGATCGCGACCTGCTGCGTACTGGCTGCCTGGTGAAAGTAAATCAGGCGCTGGCTATTGTGGCCGTGGCTGGGTTTAGCCGCACCGGCGAGCTGTGCACTTTGAAAGAAGTGCTGGCACGTGAGTCTGGCGAACCTCAGCGAGTCATGGTGGTATCTAAAGCCGACGACACTCAGGTGGTGTGGGTGGCTGATTCGATTCGGCCGAGCGACCTGAAAATCGGCGACACACTGCTGGTGGACACACGCGAGGGATTTGTGTTCGAGCGAGTGCCCAAGTCCGATGCCGAGCAGTTGGTACTGGAAGAAGTTCCGGATATCAGCTACGAAGATATTGGTGGGCTTGGTCCGCAGATTGAGCAGATTCGCGATGCCGTGGAGCTGCCGTATTTGCACGCTGACTTGTTCACCGAGTTCAAGCTGAAGCCGCCCAAAGGTGTGTTGCTGTATGGTCCTCCGGGTTGCGGTAAGACGCTGATTGCCAAGGCTGTTGCGAATTCGCTCGCCAAAAAGGTTGCCGAGATGACAGGAGACAAGAACGCCAAGGCGTACTTTCTGAATATCAAGGGCCCCGAACTTTTGAATAAGTACGTGGGTGAAACCGAGCGTCACATTCGTGAAATCTTTGGTCGGGCTCGTGAAAAGGCCGCCGAAGGTATGCCGGTGATTGTGTTTTTCGATGAGATGGAGTCGCTGTTTCGCACGCGCGGTTCGGGGGTTTCGTCTGATATGGAAAGCACGATTGTGCCTCAGCTGCTGAGCGAAATCGATGGTGTCGAAGGGCTCGAGAATGTGTTGGTGATTGGTGCTTCTAACCGCCAAGACATGATTGACCCTGCGGTGCTTCGGCCTGGTCGTCTGGATGTGAAGATTCGTGTTGAGCGCCCAGGCAAGGAGGCCGCGGCCGATATTTTCTCCAAGTACTTGACGGCCGACCTGCCGATTGACGCCGATGAAATTCGTGCGTCTGGCGGTGGAGACCGCGACAAGTGCGTGGCGCGGCTCATTGAGCGTACGGTGGAACGTATGTACGCTGAGTCGACCGAGAACGAGTTTTTGGAAGTGACCTACCAAAGTGGAGTGACCAAGAAGTTGTACTTCAAGGACTTTAACTCTGGTGCCATGACCGAAAACATCGTTAATCGTGCCAAGAAGGCGGCTATCAAAGAAGTGATTGCCGGCGGAACCAAGGGCCTGCGTCAGCAGCACTTGATTGACGCGATTGTCGATGAGTTCAAGGAGAACGAGGACTTGCCGAACACTACAAACCCAGATGATTGGGCGCGTATTTCCGGCGAGCAGGGTGAGAAGATTACGTTTGTAAAGACGTTGATTTCTCGCAAGGCGCAAGCCGCACAGCCGGTTGAGGATTACGTGCCTCGCGGTCAGTACCTGTGACAACGACGTCACATAGCCCCAGTGGAAACACTGGGGTTTTAAATTTGTGCAGAATCATAATGATATTTAACATATAATATGTAATATGAAGACGAGGCGGAGGGTGCTCAAGACTACAATTAGTATTGCTCTTTTGGTTGCTGGTTTGGGTATGGTGGCCTTTGGTTTGTACGGGTTTATTATACGATATAAGGTTACTCATGAGCCCAACCCAACTATACCAAAAGAAATCGTGACAAAATCGATAGATACACCAAGTGAAACTGCTCCTGTAGAGGCATGTACCAATTACGATGTGCCCGCTAACCAGCCAAGGCAGATAAGTATACCCAAACTAAATAAAACTGGGTGTGTACAAAAAGTTGGAATTGACCAAAATAATGCCATAGCCGTGCCGACTAATATACACTTAGCTGGCTGGTACACAGCGAGTTCGCTACCTGGCGAGTCGGGCGTTACGCTTATAGATGGTCACATATCTGGGCGCTATGAAGATGCTATATTTGCGCACTTAAAAGATTTGAAACCTGGCGATGAAGTTAAGATTCAGCTAGGCGACAAGACCTGGATAAGCTATGTTATAAAAGACACCAATACTTATACGATCGATAAGGCCGCCGAGGAACAGCTGAGGCAACTTAGTGGGGTAAAAAGCCAACTGACTATAGTAACCTGTGGGGGTAAATGGCTACCGCATGATAAAACGTACGATAAGCGCGTGGTTGTGCGCGCCGAAATGAAGGGTGAAGATGACTAGTAAAAATCATAAAAATCGTAAGCTGAAAATAATTTTAATAGCAGCGATTGTGGCAATACTGTGCGTAGATGCTGTAGTTTTTGCCGTGTGGAGTATGGGCAAGAGCAATACCAAGCAAACTAATAATGATGTAAAACATACAACAAAAGTAGAAATAAAACCGCAAGTAGCCGCACTATCATCTAATATGTTGGTGCTCGGTAACTCATTTTGGGGCCGCAGTATAGACGAGTGGTCGCAAAAAAGTCCACTTAAGTATGCTTATCCGTTTTCGCGACTTAATGAATTTCATCGTGATAAATACGATGCCTGGATAAGTGGACTAGAGTGTCCTATGGACGAAGACGTGCACATGACTGCGGCCCAGCAAGAGGTTAATTTGCAGTTTAATTGCCCGCCTGAGTATACAGCCGAAGCGGCAAAGTGGTTTACGGCATTTACGCTGGCAAATAATCACACAGACAATCAGGGTGCCGATGGGTTTGCTAAAACTCAGAAGAACTTAGAGAAAAACGGCATACAGTATTTTGGTAATTATGACCCAAAAGTAACGGATGATACATGTGAAGTTATTAGCTTGCCTGTGACGGTGCAGCTAGATAATGGTAAGACTGATAAAGGTAATTTGCCAGTGGCTATGTGCGGTTATCATGGTGTGTTTCAAATACCGCCAAGCGAGAGTATAGAGCTTATGAAAAAGTACAGCAAATATATGCTGACATTTGCCTTTCCTCATATGGGCCAAGAGTACAAGCCAGCACCCGACCAAATAAAAACTGACACGTATCATGCCATGATAGATAATGGCGCTGATGTGGTATTTGGTGATCATCCGCATTGGATTCAGAATACAGAAGCGTATAAGGGCCATTTAATCGTGTATTCTATGGGTAATTTTATGTTTGACCAGCAAAGTAGTGTTGAGGTTACGCGGTCTGCTGGCATCAACCTACTACTAAAAACCAAAGAGGCGGACAGTACTACCCTGCAAAAATGGCTGAAACTGGGCGACGAATGTAAAAAATATAAGGACGACTGCCTAGAGCAAGCCGAGAAGCAGGGTTTAACTAGGCCAAAGTTTACGTTTGAGTTTAATATAGTTGGCACGAGTGATGCGGATAAAATTACAAAGCCGGCGACGGAAGCAGAGCTGCAGGCTATACTCACGCGCTTAAATTGGCAGGCTGTAAAGCCTAAAATACAGACAGAATACTAGTTTATAAGCATAGTTCTTATGCTATAATTAAGTTAAATGGAAGAGGGTAGGGAATTTACGCCGCCGGTCCCCGAGGAGTCTGACCAAGCGGCTGCAAACAACGAAGAGAATGTACCTGTGAAAGTCGGGGGTGGTACGTCTAGTGATAAAAGTTCAAATAGTGGCGAAATAGCTGATGCTGTTAAATTGCTTGAATCGATTAAGGATACGTACAAGCAATATATAGTCGGCCAAGAGGAAATGCTGGAAAGTATTTTAGTAGCATTGCTATCTAATGGTCACTTGCTTATAGAAGGTGTACCGGGGCTTGCCAAAACTACCGCGGCACATACAATTGCAGCTACGGTGGGTGCGGATTTTACTCGTATACAGTGTACGCCAGATATGTTGCCGGCGGATATTGTAGGTAGTCAGATTTACAATCCAGAAACACACCAGTTCAAAACGCAGTTGGGTCCTGTGAATCACCAGTTTGTATTGGTAGACGAGGTTAACCGTACGTCCGCCAAGACACAAAGTGCTTTGCTGGAAGCTATGCAGGAGCGCCAAGTAAGTATAGGCGGCGAAACTCATAAGCTACCTCGTGGTTTTATAGTTATGGCTACGCAAAACCCTATTGAGCAAGAGGGTACATACCCACTACCTGAAGCGCAGCTAGATCGTTTCATGCTAAAACACGTAGTGCGCTACCCTAGCCTAGAAGAAGAAACAGAAGTGTTGCGTAGGCGTGCAGATAAGATTGATTTGTCTAAGGTAGATGCTGTAGCTCATATCGACGACATTTTGAGCTTGCAAGAAGCAGCTAGCAATATAACAGTTGATGATAAAATTGTAAGCTACGTGGCGTCTCTTATTGACGCTACTCGTCACCCTGAGAACTACGGTATGGCGAATATTAAGCCACTCATAGAAGTGGGTGCTTCACCACGTGCAAGCCTAGCATTACTCGCTGCTGGTCGCGCTAAAGCTCTACTCAGTGGCGATAGTTACGTTACGCCAGATCACATAAAGCCGTTTTTGGAGCGCGTATTACAGCACCGCTTGGTGCTTAGCTACGAGGCTGAGGCCGAAAACATAACAGTTGGAAATGTAATAGAAAAGATAGCTAGCGTTGTACAAGTACCGTGAGTATCACCGAAATAGTTGCCAAGCGTTTAAAACTTTTCTCGAAACGTCGAGTAGTTAATTTACTTGATGGCAATTATGACTCTATATTTAAGGGCAAAGGTGTAGAGTTTCAGAGTCTACGTGACTATGTGGCAGGCGATGATGTGCGTAGTATAGACTGGCGTGCTACGGCCAGGACGGGGCGTACGCAGACACGACTATATGCACCACTTCGCGATCAGCGTATTGTGGTTATTGCAGATACTTCGCCATCTATGCATATACCCGGGTATACGGGCATTAGCAAGAAAGATGCCTTGTATGGTTTAGTGGTGGCACTTGGTATGTTTGTGCATAAAAATCGTGATTTGCTAGCTGTATGCTACAACAAGCCGAATGGTCGCATACTTACATCTAAGTTTGGCAATACCAACAAACATATAGAGCAAAGTTTACGTACAATAGATGAATCGATGCTTAAAACTCCTCCGCAAAATGCGCATAATTTAGAGGATTATTTGCAGCATATTGTGTCACATTTGCGTCAGCGTTCGGCTATTTTTATAGTTACAGATTCGTTTCATGATTTAAATAAACTCAAGCAGTATATTACAAAGTTGAGTGCTAGACATCAGGTTTTTGTGCTACAGATTTCACCTAGTTGGCCATTTAGTAACGATGCAGTAGACGATAAAGAAATTGTAGATATAGAAACTGGTGAGAAATTTTTGTCAGAGTTGGCGTCTAGTAAAAAATTGCAAGCTGAATGGAAGGCTATGTTTGGCGAGTATACTCGTCGTGTAAAAAAACTGAGTAAATCTTTGGGTGTTCCGTATGGTCTCGTAGAAGACGTTGAGTTGCTGCCAGAGGAATTACGCAAAATGTTCATACAATCGAGGGTGTATGCAAAGCGGCATTGAAATGTTTCCGTCTATAAATTTGCCTCCATGGTGGGCCATTGGTGGCACTATTGGGTTTGTGGTAATTATAGCTGGGTATTTTGTGGTGCTTTATATTATGAAACTCGTAGCCCGTATGATTGCAAAGCAGCTGGCTGAAGCTAAAAAACCTGATGTAAATAAAATTATTAACGAAGCGTTGCAAAAAATTGAGTCCGTACGGCAAGATGCAAAATCGGGCAAGGTTACCATGCAGTATGCTTCCGGTGAATTAAGTGCTATAACTCGTGGCGCCTTTGACTCTATTATGAATCACCGCACTATATATCAAACCAAAGACGAAGTTTTGAGGCGGCAGTTACGTAAAGTTGGTGGCCTACTGGATGATTTGTATCCGGCGGAATTTAGTAAGCACAACAATTTAGATGATGTTGATAAACTGTGCGATAGATCCAAGGAGGTGCTTGAGTCATGTCGCTAAAGTGGCCGATTATGTTACTCGTACTGTTAGTGCCTGTTGGTATATATATTTATAGGAAGTTTAAGCCGGCTAAGCGCAGCAAGAAGCTTGCAGCAGAAATAAATTCATACAAAAACTTACCATCACTGCGCAAGACTTTGCTCTTGGTGAAGACGTATTCGTATTTAGAAGCTATATTTCTTCTTGGTCTTATATTGTCTGTTGCTGCACTGCTTGCGCGCCCACAGTCTGAAATACTTAAGATCGACGAAGCAAAAACTCATGACGTGGTGTTATGTATGGATACTAGTGGTTCTATGACTGATTACATTGTGCCATCTTTTCAAGCGCTTAAAGATTTGGCCAACAAAAACCCAACCGATAGATATGCGGTGTCAGGGTTTATAGATGTTTCTTATACTATATTGCCACTTACTCGGGACATGGTATCGGTCAATGAGCGTCTTGATCATTGGATTGAGGCGATGAATAGTACGAGTCAAGATAATTATCCCGTTGAGTTAAATCTTGGCTTTGACTCAGGTCATATAGTTGGTACAGATGTAGCGCGTGGTTTACAAGGTTGTATGCGTAGGTTTGGTGATTTGGATTCCGAGCGTAGTCGTACAATCGTATTGGCTAGTGACCTAGAAGATACCTCAGACGATAAGACGGAATTGTTTAAAGCAGCCCAGTTGTTGCCTAGGTACGGTGTGAAGCTGTATGTGCTGATGCCTTCGGCTTACTGGAAGGAAAACCCAGATATAGCTAAAGTCGTGCAGTTGACACATGCTACAGTCAAGGACGTTTCGAGCGTGTCATCTACGCGCGACATAGTGTCTAGTATACTGCGTGATACTTTGAATAAAGATGAAGTAAAGCAATATGCCAAGGTTGATTCGCCGCAAATATTGTGGGCTCTCGCAACGATATTTGCCGTACTATGGGCTGTGGTTGTTGTGCTTCGCTGGAGGGTGTCGCGATGAATGTGATTTTGCTCGTAGTAAATAGCGTAGCTCTTGTTTTGCTTATAGCACTCGGAGTTTATAAAAAATTGTATGTTTATAATTATTTTCGTCGTATTGTAGCGGTGCTTGTATTTATGTGTTTGGTTATGGCACTTAGTTTTGTCACTATTGGCGCCGACGAAGAGCAAAGCGTGGCAAATCGTGACATAATATTTGTGTCAGATTTTACATACAGTATGAACGCATTAGACGATCGTGGGGGTAAGTCTAGGCTTGATGTTATGCAAGAAGATATATTGGCGATAGGTAAAAATAACGCCGGCGCTAGGTACGGCATATTCCCAATAGACATAAACCCATCTATATATATGCCGATGACAACCACGTATTCAGATCTAGAAATAGCAGTAAAAACTATTACTCCTCCGTACGATTATGTATCTAGGGGTACTGTATGGCCGCAGCTTAGTGTTACATTGCAGAGGCTTAGTGAGTATATAGATAAACTTAAAAAATATGATAAATCTCGTGAGGTTCTAGTGGTGGTTATGTCGGACTATGAAATAGCTAAGGGGTCTGACGAAAAGTCCGACAAAATAATAGAAGCAGCTAGTGACCTTAAGGGTAGAATAGGTGGTGCTGTGGTGGTGGGCTATGGTCGTGATAATCCTGTAAATATGCCGACCGTTGATTGGGATTGGGGAACAAATAAACAAACCGTAGATAAAAGCAGGCCATTTGCGGGTCCTATGGGCAAGTCTGGTGATTATGAGGAGCCTAAGACTGCACGTGATGAATCTAATGCGCGCAAAATAGCAGAATCTATGGGCGGTATATATGTAGCGTCGGAAAATACATCTAATATTGATGAAGCTGTGCGTACTGAAGCTAAGCAGGCATATAAGAATAACTTGAAGTCTGATCAAAGTAAGAAAGTTCACCAGGGGATGTTCTATTTATTGCCGGCAGCTGTGTTTGTGGTTTGGCTGTGTGTAGTTGAGGTTGGTAAAAATTATAGTGTATTGGCCATAAAATGGGGGAATAAAAAATGATAAAAAATACTTCCATAGCTAAATATTTACCAGCCAAAAATATACGTTTGATTGGTTTCTTTGTG
>JAGQND010000013.1 GCA_020428265.1 Candidatus Saccharimonadota bacterium
CGGCGGCTGCCATCGTTATTCGCCATTATATTCCCACTTATGCTTACTCAGATTATATACAAATTTACAGCACTAAGCAACACTATTTATACTGTTTAGGTGCTAAAATAATTACTATGTTCACACTTATTACCGGCCCCATGAAAAGTGGCAAATCCCTAGAACTCATAGCCCAAGTCGAGCCATACCAATACACCGACGACGACGTCATATACGTCCAGCCCGAAGCAAACGTCCGCGATAGTGGCATTCAATCTCGCCTAGGTGTCAGCGCCCTTGCTCACTCCATCAGCAGCCTCCATGAAGTCAAGCCGGATTTCCAAATCATCGGCATCGATGAAATACACATGTTCGATGAGTCCGATAGTTTAGTTGTAGACACATGGCTCAAACAAGGCAAAAATGTCATAGCTAGCGGCCTAGACATAGACTACCGTCGTAAACTTATGCCCATAATCGCCAGGCTACTTGAGCTCAAGCCAGACAATATCATCAACAAACTATCAGTCTGCGACTCATGCCACGAGTACAAAGCGCAGTTTACACAAATCTTGCACAACAATCAGCCAATCCTAGAAGGACTACCCGCCATAGTACCCGAAGATGGCACCTACCAGTACGAAGCTCGCTGTCGTGATTGTTTTGTAAACTAGCTATTTGCCTTCGTCGATTCGCAATAAACGCCAGGCTGCTTTACCCAGCAGACTCTTACGCTCGCCATCACGCAGCCCCAAAGCATCGGCACGCTCGCGTGCATTTGCAAGTAACGGAGCCATATACTCATTGGTCCACAGCTCGTTTGCCACCTTTTGTGGCACGCCCATTTCCTTTAGTGATGCACGACTTGGCTTCACTATCACTTTGGCTGCTATTAGCGAAGCCACAGGTGCCGCCACGGCCATAGCCTGGCGCTCCACTGGCCCCAATGAATCAATCATTTCCTTTAGCGACGAGTCTGCAAAGTTTATATGCCGCGCCTCTTCTTCTACGTGAACTTTCATCACACGCTCCATCAACGGGTGCACTGTGTCGGCATCTGTTTTATTCATTTTTATCAAGTCACGCTGCATTTTATCTATGGGCTCTTCACCAGATAACACTAGCCACCAAAACGCGGCTTTAGCCTTACGCGCCACGGGTGCTGTCAGCCAGGCTACCGAGCGAAACCAATCCGGTGCTCCCATAGGCTCAACACCTGTTTGCGTCACAAACTGCCTAAACATCAACACATGGCGGTGTTCTTCCTCAGCCTCGTGGAACGCATAGCGTGTAATCTCATCGTCACTGCGCGTTGCCATACCAGCATAGTTCACACCTATACTGAGCGCGTTTTCAAACTCCGACCCCACGCGTGCTACCTGTGCATAACGATATAACCCTATGCGAATTTTTTCTTCACGGGGCAAATTTTGGTACCATTCATGACCACCTATGTCAAAATTATCTGGTATTATCCAACGTTCGTCGTTTTGATCCACCCGGTATTCATCGCTGTCCCAGTCTATGCCCATCACCTTTTCGGTACCTGCAAATGGTACGTTAATTTTTCGCACCGACGCGTCAGACCACCTTCCAACTTTCGTCAAATAGTCTGGCCCTGTAGCTTTAGTTGAAACCCTTTCCATACACACCCTCCATTTAGTGCCTATATTATAACATCTTTATACACATAATAAACTTAAACGATTTAAATACGCCGCCCAAACTACAGACGGCGTATTTAAACTTCCGTTTATGTAGTTTTAGGCGGCGTTGCCTTCCAGGAGTGCCGTGTCGTAGATCGTCAGATCTGCACGGTACACCAGCAGGGTCTTGCCATCAATCTCGAACCGCGTGGCCTGCGGAATGTCCGGAGCGAAGGTTTCCACCTTGTCGCCAGCGAACACCGCAATCGGCATGCCGTCCTGTGATCGAACCATCACCGTCCGCGCCTTGCCCTTCCAGGCATCACGCATGTTGTGGTAGATGTAGTTCAGCCACGGCCGTCCCGGGTCATTGTTGTCCAGGAACAGCTGCGTCGGAGCGTCCGACACCTTCACCAGGCCATCTTGGGCCAGGATCAGCGTCGAACCAACGTGCTGGATGATCTTGCCACCGACGGCAATCCTGAGGACGCTCGAATTCGAGATCTTCTTGCCCTCGGCGTCAGTCTGATCGAACTTGTCATCGCGGGCAAAGTCAAACGACTTGCCATGGATTTCGTCGATCTTCTGACCGGCCTGGTTGTAGGTGGTCATCGTGGCCGCTTCACCGCGCAACGCACGGTTCAGGTCATCAAGCGCACTATCGAACAGCGCACACGAAGACATCATCAGTGCGGTCATTGCAAGAGCAATCACCACAAACAGCATCCGAAAACGCTTCACAGCGTCTCCTTTCATGTCAAGGTAAGTACGCGGTTACGTACTCATTTGTTATTATAGCAAATTTATGTCATTTTGTCAATAGTCTGTAGCTTTTCTACCCCTGTTATGATATAGTTATTATCATGAGTTTATCTATAGGTATCGTCGGCTTGCCAAATGTCGGCAAATCGACACTTTTCAATGCCCTCACGCGGGCAGATATTTTGGCCGCTAACTATCCTTTTGCTACCATCGAGCCCAACACCGGCATAGTTCCCGTACCAGACGAACGCCTGGACCACCTACAGCAACTATACAAGGCCGAAAAATTAATCCCCGCTACCGTAACTTTTGTAGACATCGCTGGGCTCGTAGCTGGTGCTAGCAAAGGCGAAGGCCTGGGCAACAAATTCCTCGATAACATCCGCAAAACCGACGCCATAGTGCATGTAGTACGCGCGTTTGAAAACGACGATATACTTCGCCACGACGAAGCACCTGTAGACCCTAAAGCCGACATAGAAATCATCAATACCGAGCTAATACTTGCCGACTTGCAAACCATAGAAAAACACCTACCAAAAGTACAAAAAGAAGCCAAAGCCAACCCCGCTAAGCGTGACGTCGCCGGCTACCTTGAGAGCCTGCAGCGTCACCTAGAACAAGGTACGCCACTTAGTAGCCTGCCCTCACTCGACGAAGAAAAACTCAGCGGACTGCAACTACTCACTGCCAAGCCTGTAATATACGCGTTTAACGTAGACGAAAACGACCTCACTAGCGCCAGCCGCCAGCAAGAATTAGCCAGCCTAGTAGCACCCGCCACTAGCCTATTTGTGTGCGCCAAGCTAGAAGAAGAAATCAAAGATTTATCTACTGTCGAGGCCATAGAACTACTCGAAAGCTACGGCGTGAGCGAAACTGGCCTGCAGCGCTTAATCCACACCGCCTATGATACACTTGGCCTGCAGAGTTACCTCACCGCCGGGCACAAAGAAGTCCGCGCCTGGACAATCCACCAGGGCTTCACCGCGCCGCAAGCTGCTGGCGTTATTCACACCGATTTTGAGCGCGGTTTTATAGCCGCCCAAATAGTCGACTACGACGACCTTATGGCCGCAGGTAGCGAGTCAGCCGCCAAAGCTGCCGGCAAAGTTCGCACCGAGGGCAAAACTTACGTCATGCAACCCGGCGACGTAGTAGAATTCCGCTTCAACGTATAATAATTTCCAATTTAAAACCCCGCAACTTTTTACAGTTGCGGGGGGTGCCTGAGCAAGCTCCGGCAGATCACATTGAGAGGTCGGCAATCACCACGCGGTTGTCGTAGGTGTTGGCACCATCGACAGTGTCACAAGTAATGAGCACCAGACGATTCGGCACGTTCTGGAAGATATCCGCTCGTTCGACGAGCTTCTCCTTCGGCACCGTAAACGTCTGCTCCACCGTGTACCGCAACACACCACCAGGCAAACCCAACTCAATGGTGTCGCCCACAGCCACAAACTCCAGCGCAGAAAACGGCACGAATGCCCCATCCTCACTGATGTAATTGTGGCCGTAAACCAGCGTTGTCCCAGGTGAGTCAGTACCAGGCTCGTTACTGTCCGTTCTAAAAACCGGACGATCATCGACTGGATGTATGACACCACCATACGGCAAAATCCCGTTTGGATTCATAGCTATCCGGTCTAGTTTACCCGGAATAGCTATCCATTCAGGCATGGCCTGCGGAATCACTACCGACGGAACATCTCCGCTTGGTTCAACGGCGACAGGTTGCCCTGATGGGGCCTGACTTAGCGACATGTTCTGATGATTACTGAGGTACATAACCCCGAGCGACACCAGTCCAGCCACTAAAGCCAGGCAAACCACCACGGCAAACCGTTCTGCCGAGCTGTACGGCCTACGCACTCAGCGGAGGCACGTCGGCCGGGCCGTTGCCACCGCTATTGCGGCGACTGCCGACGAGGTACATAACCCCACCGACCAGCACGACCAGCATCACACCGCCCGGGATCCAGTAGTTAGTACCAGATTCCGGATTGACACCCGTCACAGCCTTAGTCGGGGGCGCGGTCTTCACAACCTTGCCCTCACCCTTGGCCACCTTCGCCTGCTCGACGGTCTTCACCTCTTCCGGGTAGTACCCGGTGCAGACGAAGTCACCGCGCTCATCGTAGTACCCCACGAAGAAGCGGTGCGTCTTCGGCGTGTAGATGGTGACTTCCTGGTAGTTGTGAGTCCGGTTGCCCTTCTTCACCACCACATTGTCGTTTCCGATCACGCTATCCTGAATCTGGATAACCTCGGTGTTGGTCACCGTGGTGTTACCCACATGGATATTGATCTTCGGACTGATGATCACCGGCACAAAAATCGCACCGATGTCCACCTTAGTCTCGTTGCCCACAGGGGGCTTCGAGTCCTTGCCGTCACCACCAGGCGTCACCTCTTCGGGAGTGCTGTCCTCGGGGGACGTCACCACCGTCGACGGCGTTTCGGGGTCGCTCACCGGAGCCTTGGAGGTCTCCGTAGATTCCACTTCGGCCGGTGTACCCGATGTGCCCGACTCAGTCGGCTTGGCTTCCTCGGAGGTACTGGGCGCCGAACTAGTGTCGTCGTCCTTCTTCTCCTCGGAAGGTGCCTTCTCAGACGGGCTTGCCGTCGGCGTCGAAGACTCGGTGGTGTCCGTGGTGGACTCACTCGGGCTTTCGGTTGCCGTGGTTTCCGCAGTCGAAGACGGAGTTTCCGAAGGTGTCGCCGCGGGCGTCGAGCTGGGCTCGCTGCTTGCGGTTTCCTTGGGCTTCTCCGCCTCGGTTGACGGAGCCGGCGCAGGTTCCTGATTCGGAGCCTCTACGGGTTCCTTCGCAGGAGCTTCTGCCGGCGTACCTGCAGACGTCCCAGCGGGCGCTCCCTGAGGTGGCTGGGCCGGAGCCTCAGCAGGTGCCTCAGGTGCCGGCTTACCTGCCGGGGGTGCACTCGTGTCACCACCCGACGGAGCCGGGTCAGCCGGCAGCGGCGCTTCCACCGCGGTGGGCGTAGGCGTCGCTTCGGTGTCGCTCGTCGGATCGGCCGCGGCAGTCCCTGCGATAGCCGTCGCGACAATCATCGGCGCAATGCCGAGAAATGCCGCCACGCGCAGTGGTTGACGGGTCATACGTGATTTCCGCAATGGAATCACCTCTTTCTGTGTTGTTAATTAAACAGAGATGGCAAACTTCACCACCACACTCATGTGCATCGTATATTATACACTATTTAGCATAAAAAGTAAACAACATAATAAAAGCCCCCGCAGGGGCGATTATTATTTGACGATTTGAGCCACTATCCAAGCGGCCACAGCTGTTTCTATAAAAAACAGCCCTAGTCCAACTGGTGAACCCCAGCTAAACCAGCTCCCCCAAGAGCGCCAATATTGCATAGATTTCTCTGCAAAGTGGCTATCTCGGTGCTCTTTTTCGATTTCTTGTAATGTCTTCTTGTCTGACATAAAGAACTCCTATTTACGTTAGTATCAGAGCCTTTACCACATAACGCCGCAAGCTAGTTGCTCCCTAGGCCAGGGTCTAGCCGTACAAACGGACTTATATACTCTGTAATTATACCATTTTTCACTATTTTGTCTTTTTTAGCAGGTAAAACCTCTCGCGGTTGCCCTTGCTACCAGCTACTTCACTGTCGCGCTTGTCTACCACCACAAACAAATCTTTAGCCCACACCTCAAAATCTTTAAGTATCTGCCGCCGCACGGCATCGTTTTTTATCACACCCTTATTAACTTGGTGTTTGCCCGCCTCAAATTGCGGCTTCACCATAGCAACTATTTGTGCACCGGGCGCTATTTCCGCCACACTCGGTAGTATTTCGCGTAAGCTTATAAAACTAACATCAATCACTACAATATCTACGTTAATATCAGTTTTAAAATCACGAATATCGGTTTTTTCGTGTAGTTCTATACGCTCGTCGCCATGCAAGCTCGGATGTAGCTGGTCGGTGCCTACATCTACCGCCAACACCTTGCTAGCCCCGTGTTGCAGCGCATAATCAGTAAACCCACCAGTGCTACTACCTACATCTAGCACAGTCTTGCCGGCAAAATCCACGCCCAGTAGCTTGGCTACGCTCGCGAGCTTTAGCCCCGCTCTACTCACGTATTTTTCCTCGGCTGTCAGGCGCACATCGGCGTCATCGCGCACAAAATACCCAGATTTCGACACCACCTTGCCATCTACAGTCACCTTGCCGAGTCGTATCCAACTTTCGGCCTGTGAACGCGACAAAACCAGGCCTTTTACAACCAATAGTTGGTCTAGCCTGGTTTTCGTCATGCTATTTTTTCCGTTCGCGGTAATCACCAGTTGTAGTATCAACTGATATTACGTCGCCAGTTTTTATAAACGCTGGCACTTTTATCACAAGTCCAGTCTCTAGCGTCGCATCTTTTAGCACACTGCTCGTAGTATCGCCCTTTACTACATCTTCTGTATAAGTCACCTCTAGATATAGATTTTTAGGCAGCTCTACATTTATCACTTTGTCGCCAAAAAACTGCAAATTCAGCTCGTCACCCTCTTTGAGGTAGCTCGCCGCGCTATCTACTATATCGGCACCTAGCTGAAATTGCTCAAACGTCGCAGGGTCCATAAAGTGAAAGTCGGCACCATCTGTATACAAATATTGCACAGTTTTATTGGTCACTTCAGCCCGCTCAATTTTGTCTTGACCCTTAAAAGTTTTAGGTATCACACTACCATCAATTAGGTTTTTGAGCTTCACGTTTACTATGCTACCGCCGCGACCCATAACTTTTTGGGCATACTCAATCACACGGTAAGGTTTACCGTCGATTTGGCATACTACGCCCTTTTTGAGGTCTGTTGGTTGATACATGCAAGTCTCCTATTAACGAGTAACAAATGGCATTAGCGCAAGGTGACGTGCACGCTTGATAGCTACTGCTAGTTGGCGTTGCTGCTTAGCAGGTAGGCCAGTTTTGCTTACAGGCTCAATCTGGCCGTAAGCATTTACATAGCGAAGTAGAGTTTTCGCATCTTTGTAGTCAAAATACGCAGGGGTATCTTTTTTAAATCGTTTCATAATTCTCTCCTAGAATGGAATTTCACTTAAATCAATTGGTTTGTCGTCTACAGGCTCTACAACTACATCTTCGGTGTCTTGTGACTTAGCCTTTGCATATGGCGAATCTTCGCTCGATCCACTGCCCGATGGGCCGTCAAGGAACGTTACGTCGTTGGCTACCACACTAACTTTAGAGCGCTTTTTGCCGGTTTCTTTGTCGTCCCAGCTTTCCTGGCGCAAGCGGCCCTGTATAAGCACACGGCGACCTTTGCTTAGGTATTGCTGCACTAGTTCGCCAGTCTTTTCCCATGCAGTCACTTCAAAAAAGTCTGCCTGGTCGTCTTGACCTTGGCGGTCGACTGCTACGCTAAAGCTTGTTACTGTTTTGCCACTTGTAGTTGTACGAGTCTCTGGGTCACGCGTTAGGCGTCCCATTAAGACTAGTTGGTTGATGCTTCGTGCCATTGTACCTTTACCCCTTCTTCCTATTCCTTATCTTCTTCGCTCTCAGCTTTTGCTGCGCGTTTTTGGTCTTCTGCTAGTAGTGCGCGACCTTTTTCGTCTACTGTTACTAGTAGGTAACGCAAGACTTCTTCGGTAATATTTAGCGTGTTGCTAATCTTTAGAGGCGCTTCAGCTGGTAGCTTCACGTCGAAGTATACATATACCGCGAAATCCTCTTTGTTAATCTTATACGCTAGTTTTTTCTTACCCCAGTTGTCTTCGTTGACAATCTCACCGCCAGCGTTTTTGACAATGTCGCGAACCTTGGCGAGGGGCTTTTCTATATCCGCCTCTAAGTCGGGGTGGATAAGAACAGTGAGTTCATATTCCTTCATAGTTTCCTCCTCTGGAATCCTTATGGATGCTTACACCTCCGTGCAAGCCGAGTTAATATCAATACTTATTATAACCTACCAGAGGCCAATTGTCCACTGTCATAGGTAATATTATTCGTCGACTTCACCGCCGAGGGCCTCTTCGAGGCTACTCACTAGCACTTCACGGGGTTTAGAGCCATTTTTGGGGCCAACTATACCCTGCTCGTACATCATGTCTATGTATTTGCCGGCTTTAGCATAGCCCAAGCCTAGTCGGCGCTGTATCATACTACCACTGCCCTCACCACTCTCTATCACTAGGCGCACGGCCTCTAGGTATTTAGGGTCGTCAAAGTTACCACCCGTACCACCGCTACTCATACCGTGGCCGCCACCCATGTCTACCTGTTGGTTTATGATTTCATCGTTGTACTGTGGCGGCGACTGCATACGCAAGTAATCTGCAATCTTCTTAACTTCACTGTTTTCTACAAACGCACCCTGCACACGCACAGGCTTATTCATGCCTGGGCCAGCATATAGCATGTCACCCTGGCCTAGTAGCTTTTCGGCACCAACTTGGTCTAGTATTATGCGGCTTTCGGTGTTATTGGCCACTGTAAATGCAATCTTAGACGGGATATTGCTCTTGATAAGGCCGGTTATGACGTCAGCACGCGGGCTCTGTGTAGCCAGCACCAAGTGTATACCCACAGCACGGGCCTTTTGCGCTAGGCGAATTATCTGCGCTTCGACTTCCTTGCCAGCCTCCATCATCAAGTCGGCCATCTCATCTATCACCACCACTATGTACGGCATGGCACCCTCTTTGCCGTCATGCTCTTGCTCGTTGCCCTGCTCGTCTTTTACGACAATCTTTTTGCGCGATGATTCTAGGCTCTTGTTGTAGTCTTTTATGTTCACTTCACCCACTTCGCTTAGTAACGTGTAGCGGCGCTCCATTTCCTTTACTGCCCATTTAAGCGCGCTTAAGGTTTTGTCTGGGCGTGTAATTATAGGTGTTATAAGGTGAGGTATATCTTTGTAACGCGACAATTCAACTTGCTTAGGGTCTACCAAAATTAGCTTCATTTGCGACGGACTATTGCGGTATAGCAAGCTACACAGTAGCGAGTTTATCATCACAGATTTACCGCTAGCCGTCTGACCAGCCACTAGCAAGTGCGGCATTTTGTTGAGCTCGCCTACTATCGGGTTGCCGGCTATGTCGCGGCCTATCACAAAACTCAGCGGCTCATGATTGTGCTGCCATTCTTTGCTCTCTAGCACACCGCGTATACGCACATCAGCTGGGCGGATATTCGGTACTTCTACACCCACGGCGCTCTTGCCAGGTATCGGTGCCTCTATACGTATAGTTTTGGCACTTAGGTTTAGTGCCAAGTTAGAGTCTAGCGCAGTAAGTTTAGTTAGCTTCACACCGCTTGGTGGCGACAGCGTAAACTGAGTCACCTTTGGCCCCACATTGGCATCGAGCATGTCTACATATATACCAAACTCGCTAAATGTATTCTGTATTTGCTCGGCACGTTCCTTCAAATTACCAGGGTTAGCTGGGTTTTCTTTGCTCTCTAGTAAGTCTACGCTCGGCTGTTTCCAGTTGGGGTCATTTATGGCCACCAAGGCTATATCTTCAGCCTTGTCGCCCTTTTTGGCGTCTTTGCCACCCTTGGCAGATTTATCGTCCGACTCTATAGGCACACCTTTATTTATAGTAAATGCTGCGCCAAGCTTCTTTAGACCGCCACCCTTCTTTTCATCAGCCGTATCGTCGTCTTTGTCGGCGTTTTTGATGATTTTTACGTTGTTTTCGTCAAACTTCTCGGTCTGCACCAAGTGCCATAGCCACACAAATATACTCTTGATAGATATACTCGTCATAAAAGTAAATGTAATAAATATCAGCAATATGTATATAAATGCCGCTATAGGGCCGTCTACCAGCTGAATCATCATACCATTGATGTTTTCGCCTACCCAGCCACCATGCGGAGTGTCGCCACCCCATAGTCCAAACAAGCCCGACCACCAAAGTATCATTAGTACCGCGGCGATTTTAACAGGCCAAGCAAGCTTATTTTGCTCAGCGATAAATATAGACACGCCCAAATACACAAAAAGCACCGGTAGCGTATAGACTGCGTAACCTATAACACTAAGCGATGCTGATTGTACCCACTCTAGTACTGGGCCACCCACGCCAAACCAAGCCACTATGAGCATGACCGAAAAAGCCAGCAAACAAAGTGCTATTACATGCTGCCAAAAGCCAGCTGGTAACTTATGTTGTGGTGTAGAAGGTGTGGCCTTCTTCTTGGTTTTACGTTTTTTGGGCATATTTGTATCTTTATTATAGCTAATAGATATCAGCTATATTATAGCAAAATTTACCACAATTTGCAAGACCCTGCTTATGCTTAACTAATAATCGCGGTGCGGAGTCTTAGAGCGTAGCTGTGGATCAGTAGCTTCAGTGTCTGGAGCTTGGCGTGGCGGGAACCTGCGAGGCTGCTGATTAAAACGCTGTGGCCTATCATTTTGACCATTTGCACCATTGCCTTCACCCCTATTATCACGACCGTCGCGGCCATCACGGTTGTCACGATTTCCACCGCCACCACCAACTTCGTTAATAACAGGTATCACTATAGGTGTACGGCGAGTTTGGTCATACAAAATGTGCGTAATTTCGTCTTTTAGCTCTTTCTTTATGTCGTCGAGATCCATTTTCTTGCCGCCAAAACTGCGAGTAACTTTTTGCTTCAAGTACTGGCGTATCATACCCATAAGCTCTTCACTATCGCGTAGGTATATAAACCCGCGGCTTATGATATCTGGGCTAGTAAGCAAGCGACCAGTACCGCGCTGCACAGTAAGTACAACTACAAACATACCCTCACTTGCCATGTGTATACGGTCTTTTAGCACCACTTCACTCACAATTGCACCGCTATCATCATACATGATGCCACCTACAGGTATACGGCCATTTTTCTTGGCGCCATCTGGAGTGATTTCTATCACGTCGCCGCTGTCGCACACAAATATATTGTCGCGCGGTATAGCACATTCTTTCTCAGCAAGTTCGGCATTGTGCACAAGCATATGGAATTCACCGTGAATCGGCATGTAGTATGTCGGGTTAAGAGCATTTATAAGCTTTACGTGGTCGTCATAATAGCCGTGGCCGCTAAGGTGTAGCGGACCCACGCCAGTTAGGTGAGTTTTACCGTTTTGGATGACATCGCTACCCTCACGCATGAGGCCATCTACCGTGCGAACCACGTACTTTTCGTTGCCTGGGATAGGATTACTACTAAATACCACCACATCACTATTCTTAATCTTAATGTGCTTGTGTGCACCACTCGCCATGCGGTTTAGCACGGCGTTGAATTCGCCCTGGCTACCAGTACATACTATAGTCACTTTGCCATCTGGGAACTTCACAATGTCGTCCATTTTTACCACTACGTCTTTAGGTATAGTAATGGTGTTGTTGCGCAGCGCAACCTCAAGGTTCTGTATCATACTATAGCCAGCAAACGCCACCTTGCGGTCGTGCTTTTTGGCTTCTTCAAGTATGAGCTGCATACGGTGAATCTGGCTCGAGAAACAGCTCAAAATCAAGCGGCTGTTAGGATATTTATCCATGACCTGACCCATAGACTGCTGTATATCGCGTTCACCATGATGGTGTGTACCTTCACTTTCACAGTTGGTACTTTCGTTCATAAGTAGGGCTATGCCCTCGGTAGTTGCAATTTCAGTTAGGCGCTCAAGGTCAAACTTGCGGCCGTCCACTGGGTCTTCTTCAAAACGCCAGTCACCAGTGTCTACTAGTACGCCGAGTGGCGTACGTATCACTACTGCTGTGGCATCTGGTATAGAGTGATTCACACGCACAAGCTCTATGCTAAAGTTATCGCCCACCTGCGCACGCTCGTGAGCTTCGGGGTCTAGTACGTTGTAGTTTGGCGTAAAACCACTTGTAGCTTCTTCCATAGTGCGCTGCACCATGCCCAGTGTAAACTTGCTGCCGTATACGGGCGCAGGAATTTTATCGGCAAAGTGACGATACGCACCAATATGGTCCAAGTGACCGTGCGTAAACACTTGAGCACGAATTTTGTGCTTGTTTTCCTCTAGGTAAGTTATGTCAGGTGTTATGTAGTTAATACCTGGGTAGTCGCTACCTGGGAACAGGAACCCACTATCAATCACAATGATTTCATCATCGTACTCAATAGCCATCATGTTTTTACCAATACCCATTTCGCCCAAACCGCCAATTGGCATGATTTTGAGCACAGGACCTTTGGTACGAGGTTGTTTTTTGGCGTCAGCAATACTAAATTGCCTACCATTATAGCCGTTATATATAGACTTATTTACAGGTACATTTATAACGTGCTGGCTAGCGCGCAAATTCACGTTTTCGCTAGTGCGACGCTGTGCACGAAACACTTCACCCTTGCGAGTGCTGGTGTTGTTTAGTACTGTATTGTTTGATTTTTTTGGTGCGTGCGGACGTTTACTTTGGTCGTCTGCTGTACCATTTGAGAGTCGTCGTTGACCCATATTTATTGTTCTCCTTTTTGTTAAAAACAATTTTCATTAATTTAATAATTACTAAATTCACAAGATAAGGGATTCGGCAAAATTCATAGTCAGTCCCTTAAAAGTTGTTACAAGTATAGCAAAACTCGGTGTGCTTGGCAATAGCGCTGCGCTGCCAGGTGTTCCATGCTTTGCTAAATTGCCGTCAAGCGACTGCAACCGCTACACAATAATGTTGGCCGTCAAAATCCATAGCTCTACTAAGACCCACTAAAAGCGAAGTGCAGCCCTATTGTTCCTGCCATTGCAAAGAACAATAGGCGCGTAACGGTGGGTCGTGTAGAGACTATGGATTTTGGCGACTGGGAAATTACGCGGCCCGACGCTGTTGCTCTAGAGCTTTTTTGTAGGCTTCATTACGAGCATTCTTGGCTTGCTGATAGTGACGTATGTTTATAGCCTGCTGCGAAGATATTTCAGTTACAGGTATCTGCGTGCGGTCTAGTTTTTCACTACCACGGTTTATATCTACTACATCAGCGCTAGTCTGTTCTGGCGTAGCAACTTGCTCACTCGGTTCCGCATCTTCCTGCGGCACAGTTTCAGCAGGTTTCTCAGCATGAGCAGCCCTCAGGGCATCCATAACCTTTTGTACACCCGGTATTTCTTCACTCGACACAGCCTTGCCATCAAGCATGAGCCTTGGCGCCGAACTTTCAGGGTCCAGTATGCTAAGCTGTACTTTTTGTTCGCCATTATGCAGCTCTAAATTTACGCGCTCCAGCGTAGCATTGGCAAACAAAGCCTCTAAGTTGCCACCTGGAAACGTGTTATGCACGCGCCCACGTAGCCCCGCATCGGTCTCCACTACCTCGTGGTTGGTGTGACCGTTTTCTATGGCGTTACTCACCAAATCCTGCGCAGTTGCAGCTGCCGTATCTATGCCCTCTAAGTCAGTTTCGTTGTAACCCTCTTGGACTTCGTTTTCATCTAGATTTTCGTTTTGCTCCTGCGGGTAGTGTAGTGGTTTTTCAATGCTCAT
>JAGQND010000014.1 GCA_020428265.1 Candidatus Saccharimonadota bacterium
ATATACCTAACAGATTTGTTGAGGGCTACGGACTTACAATAGAGGCTGTAGAAAAAATCGCCGATATGGGTGCCAATGTGGTCGTAACGGTGGACTGTGGTAGTTTGAGCGAAAAAGAGATAGTACGCGCAAATGAGCTGGGTATAGATGTAATAGTAACCGACCATCACAATGTGGCGCCTGTGCAGCCGCCAGCCGTAGGTGTGATAAACCCTAAAAGGTTGCTTCAGGACTATCCAAATGAGTATGAAAACTTAGTACTTAAACCAGAGTCGGAACTGGCTGGTAAGATATATCCATTTTTGGATTTAGCAGGGGTAGGTGTAGCTTTTAAGCTTGTGCAGGCTTTGCAGACTGAGCTTACTGCTTTTGAGGAGGGTCAGGAAAAGTGGTTGCTTGATTTGGTGGCACTAGGTACGGTGTGTGACGTAGTGCAGCTGGTAGATGAAAACCGTGCAAACGTATTTTGGGGCCTTAAAGTGCTGTCAAAAACGCGTCGCAAGGGTCTTAAAGCGCTCATGGCGGTTTCTGGAGTGGAGCCTGGTAAAGTTAACGCTCGTAGCCTGGGCTTCGCCCTAGGGCCACGTATGAACGCTGCAGGGCGCCTGGAGACTGCTCAATATGCGTTAGATATGCTACGTGCTACAGATGACGCGACGGCTTTTGAACTAGCGCAGAAGCTAGATGATATGAATGTTAAGCGCAAAAATGATCAAAATAAAATTTACAAAGAAGCTGTAGAGCAGGCAGAATTATATGCAGATGACAATGTGTTGGTTGTCAGTGGGAAAGATTGGAGTCATGGAATCATAGGTATTGTGGCTGCAAAACTGCTCGAAAAATACCATAAGCCGACGTTTGTTCTTGAGGAAATGGGCGATGAGGCTAAAGGCTCGGCTAGGAGTTTTGGTGATTTTAGTGCGGCAGATGCCATACGCTATTCAGATGAAATCATCACTAAGGGTGGTGGCCATAAATATGCCGCTGGCGTTACTTTGCCGACAAAAAACATTGCTGAATTTAGACAAAAAGTTAATGAATTTTATCGAATACAAAAGTTACTCAACCAAGAATCACTACTGTTACCGCGCGCTGAAGTTGATGTTGTGCTATGTGAGGTAGACGAACAGGTGGTGGGTGATATAGCTAGTCTTGAGCCGTTTGGAAATGGCAACCCACAGCCTATTTTGAGGGTGAGTGGAGTCACGGTTACATCAAAAAGAGTCATGGGTGACAGTGGCCAACATATAAAATTAGAACTTCAGCATACAGACGGAGCTAGGATGCAAATGTTGGCATTTTCTGCTCCTAGTCATTTTTATGTAGAAGTAGGCACGGTGATAAACGTATGGTTTCAGCCTGATATCAATGAATGGAACGGTCGCCGCAGCGTAGAAGGCAGGCTACTTCATATAGAAGAGTCGCTATAAGTGTTGCGAAAAAGTCTATTCTCTGTTAAAATAAGAGCTATATGGTACAAGTAACACGTAAAGACAAGAACGAAGCGAACGAAAATATCATTCGTCGTTTCAACCGCAAAGTTCTACAGAGCGGTGTTTTAGCAGAGGCTAAAGCTTCTATGCGCATCCAGCGCGAACTAAGTAAAACTGAACGTCGTCAGAAGGCTATTATTCGCAAAGAGCGAAAAGCTGACAAGATGGCAAAGGTACGCCTAGGACTTCGATAGTCGATGTCACTAAAGGATACAATCCAAAACGATACAAAAGCCGCTCTTCTTAGCGGCAATCGTTTTGTAGGGGATACGTTGCGCAACCTAAAAGCGGCTATTCTAGACGAAGAAGTGGCTACTGGTAAGCGCGAGGAAGGCCTGAGTGATAGTGAAATTGAAAAAATCATTGCGCGCGAAGTAAAAAAACGTAATGAGAGCATAGCTGTATATAAGCAGAACGGCCGTGAAGATTTGGCTGACAATGAGCGCAAAGAAGCCGAAGTGCTTGTAAAATACTTACCAGAACAACTAAGTGAAGATGAGCTATCGAAAATTATAGACGCAAAAATATCAGACTTAGGTGTAAGTGGTCCGCAGGCTATGGGTCAAGTGATAGGCGCCGTTAAGCAGCAGGTTGGCACTAGTGCTGATGGCGCGCTTATAGCAAAACTTGTAAAAGAAAAACTAAATTAGGAGAAAACATGATTGTATTTTTTGGTCCAGCTGGTGCAGGTAAAAGTGTCCAGGGGCAGCTTTTAGCTGCGCGTAATGATTGGCGCTGGCTAAGTGCGGGGCAACTGCTGCGCGACACTCGCGACGCAGAAGTATTAGAGGCTATGCAATCTGGTCAGCTTGTAGATACTGATAAAGTTAGCGAGCTTATGGGTGAAGCTATTAAGCGCGCTGGCAATATTAGCCGCGTTATCTTAGATGGATTCCCGAGGCAGTTCAGCCAGGCGGAATGGCTTATAGAGAACAAGTCGCATCATGGGCGCGACATACAGTTAGTTGTAGTGCTAGAAGTTCCTAAAAGTGAACTGCTTAAGCGCTTAGAAGTGCGTGGCCGTATAGATGACACGCCAGATGCTATCGACGAGCGCCTTAAGATTTATAGAACTGAAATTTATCCGATTTTGACATATCTTACTGAGCAGGGTGTAAATATTGTTCACATAGATGGCGTGGGTACTGTTGGTCAAGTTCACGACCGTATTATGGAAGAATTACAGGCTTACAAAGTAGTAGAACAATGAGCCAGCCTGTAAAAACGCCAGAACAAATAGATGCCATGCGAGAGTGTGGCAAGATTTTGGGCACTATTTTGCGTGATCTCAAAGCCTACGTAAAGCCCGGTATGACTGGTGTTGAGGTTAATTCCTGGGTTGCCAGCGAGATAACTCGCCACGGTGCAACTGCTACTTACCGCGAGCCTGTGCCGGATTTTCCTGGTGTTATTTGTATTAGCGTAAATGATGCTATAGTGCACGGTGTGCCAAATGATATGCCATTTGAAGAAGGCGACATTGTTGGGTTTGATTTAGTTATCACGTACAAAGGTATGAAGACTGATAGCGCGTTTAGTATGGTTGTGGGCGGCAGTGCCAAGGGTGCAGCCAAACACTTATTATCAGCTACGGAGCGGAGCTTATATGCTGGCATAGATGCCATAAAAGGCCGTGGTACACGCACTGGTGATATAGGCGCAGCTGTAGAAAAAGTCCTTAGTGATGCAAAGCTTGGTATAATACGTGATTTGGTAGGACATGGAGTTGGCCTAGAAATGCACATGGGGCCAGACGTGCCAAATTACGGTACAAAGGGGAGCGGTGTGATGATTGAGCCGGGTGATACTATAGCTATAGAGCCTATGGCGACACTTGGCGGTGAGAAAAACTATACAGATCAAGATGACGGGTGGACAATTTTAACTCGTGACGGTAGCTTGGCTGCTCATTTTGAACACACTGTTTTAATAACAGAAAATGGCGCTGAAATTTTAACTTTACCTGAATAGATTTTTTAACGTCTGTTCAAATTGCTTGTTTATGCTTATAATAAAGTTATGCAAGATAGCTCACGATATGCCGTCGGTATAGATGTAGGTACTACAACTGTTCGATGTGTGGTTGGTCACATAGATGCTACGACGGGTACGCCGACTATAGTTGGTGTTGGCGAAGTTAAAAACAACGGTATGCGCAAGGGTACGGTAGTCAACCTCAACGGTGTGGCGCCGATTATAGATCAAGCCTTGAACGAAGCGGAGCGTATGAGTGGCCACGAGGTGCACGCAGCTAGTGTAAGTATCAATGGTTCTCACATACTCAGTACCTCTACGGATGGCATGGTGGCTGTGGGCGCAGCTGGACATGAAGTCACCGATGAGGATACTGCGCGTCTAGAAGACGTAGCTACTACTGGTAAGGTGCCGCCTAATCGTGAAGTTTTAGAGGTTGTTTCCCACAGCTATAGTCTAGATGGTCAAGATAATATCAAGAATCCTATAGGTATGATAGGCACGCGCCTGGAAGTTAACGCCAATGTAGTTTCTGCCATGGCACCTCAGTATAATTCTCTTACAAACGTATTTGAAAATCTTAATATAGCCACAAATAATATCGTACCTAGTGTTGTTGCATCGTCTCGTGCAGTACTCACTGAGCAGCAGATAGAGAACGGCGTGGTCGTTATAGATTTCGGTGGTGCTACCACCGGAGTTGCTGTGTACGAAGAGGGTGATTTGCAGTATATAAGTGTTATACCTGTTGGTGGCAACAATATTACAAATGATCTAGCTATAGGTCTTAAGACAGATCCAGAAATTGCAGAGCAAGTTAAGCTAACTCATGGTTCTGCTACGCCGCTAGAGGGCAGTGAAAAGGTGACCGTAAAGCATGACAAGGAAACATTTGAATTCGCACGTGATGACGTGAACGACATTATAGATGCTCGCTTAGAAGAATTATTCGAAACTATAGTTAAAGAACTTAAAAAGTTTAAAAAAGATATAAAATTCCCAGGTGGTGTAGTGCTTGTGGGGGGTGGTAGTAAGCTCAAAAACATAGCCGACTATGCTAAAGATTCACTTGGCATGGCTGTGCGTGTAGGCTCTACCAAGGGATACTCGGGTGTAGCTGAACACATAAATGAACCTCAGTACGCTGCGGTTGTTGGACTTATGCTTACAGATGTAGCTGGTCCTAGTTTGGCGGTCAAAGATACCGACAGTCGTCCACCTAAGCAAGGTGCTCCTACTAAAAAAGTAGGTGGTTTGCTTAAGAATTTGATCAGCAAATTGCGCGTATAATAAACTAATACATTTTTTGTTCAAGCAGTGCTATACTAGATAGTAATAAGGACGTAGGAGTAATAATGCCGGAAGTAACACCAAGCGAGATTCAAACATTCGCCAGCATCAAGGTAGTGGGTGTTGGTGGCGCAGGCGGTAGCGCTGTAAACCGCATGAAAGAAGCTGGCCTCACTGGAGTTCAGTTTATAGCTATGAACACAGATGCCCAGGCTCTACACAATAGCAAGGCAGATGTAAAAATTCATTTAGGTCACTCAACCACAGGTGGTTTGGGTGCTGGTGCCGACCCTAAGGTTGGTGAGTCTGCAGCCAACGAGTCACGTGATGAGATTAAGTCTGCGCTTGAAGGTGCAGATATGGTGTTTGTGACTATTGGTGCTGGTGGTGGTACGGGTAGCGGTGCAGGCTATATAGTAGCCGAAGTGGCGCGCGAACTTGGCATACTAGTTGTTGGCGTAGCTACTAAGCCATTTAGCTTCGAGGGTGAAAAGCGTCGTACTAATGCCGATTGGGCTATTAACCAGCTTGGACGCAATGTAGATACGCTTATTACTATTCCAAACGATCGTTTACTGCAAACGATAGATCGTCGTACTCCGCTCCTAGAAACTTTCAAGATAGCCGATGACGTACTTCGTCAGGGTGTACAGGGTATTTCTGAGCTTATCACTGAGCATGGTCTTATTAACTTAGACTTTGCTGACGTCAAGGCGATCATGAGCAATGCTGGTAGCGCACTTATGGGTATTGGTCGTGCAAGCGGCGATGAGCGTGCGGCTCAGGCTGCGCAGCAGGCTATTGAGTCACCACTTATCGAGGTATCTATCGATGGAGCCAAGGGCGTACTATTCAATGTTACTGGTGGTTACGATATGTCTATGGCCGAAATTCAGGAGGCTGCTGAAATCATCACGAGTGCAGTTTCTCCAGATGCAAATATTATATTTGGTGCAACTCTCAAGCCTGAGTTAGAAGATGAGCTTATCATCACCGTTATTGCAACTGGTTTTGATAGCGAGTTTTTCCACCAGCAGGATGTATCATTAGATTCTAATGCTGAGCGCGTACACCAAGTTGAGTCACGTGGTATCAGTGACGAAGAAGTAGAAGACGTAGATATGAGTCTTGATAAGCATGATGCTCAAGAGGAGTTTGCTTCAGAGCCTTCTCGTAATATATGGGAATCTTCTCACGAAGACGAAGACGAGTCAGATACACCAGCTTTCTTGCGCCGTCGTAAGCGACGTGAGCAAGAGTCAAACGAAGAATCTTAGGAGGTGCAGAAATGGCAGCGCCAATAAATATAGGTGATAGTCGAGTTATTGAGTCTCGCGAAGTTGGTGATGGTTTAACTATTCGCCGACGTCGCGAAGCTCCAGATGGACGTAGGTTTACTACTTACGAACGTATAGAAAAGCCTAATTTGGCTGTAATAAAAAAGAGCGGTGGGCGCGAATTATTCGATAGGGCGAAGCTAGCTACTGCTATTCATCGTTCCGTCGGTAAGTTTTTGTCAAGCGACGAAGAAGTTGATGATATTGTGAATCAGGTAGAAGATGGCTTATATGCCATGGGCGAGGCAGAAATACCGTCTAAGGCTATTGGCGAGCTGGTCCTCGATGAATTGGCTAGGCGCAACGAAGTTGCATATGTGCGTTTTGCTAGTGTGTATTACGAATTCAAAACGGTGGACGAATTCTCTAAGGCTATTTTGCAGTCTCGTTCACGACGAGGCGTAGAATAATGCCACTTTATATTGCGTATCGTAACGAGAGTGATACTACGCGTGCGGTTATAGAGTTCTTGCATGATTTCAACAAACGAACAGGTAGGACAATAGAAGAAATTGACCCCGACAGTCCACATGGTTCTAGTTTTGTTGAACTTTATGATATCGTAGAGTATCCATCTATCGTAGCTACAAAGGAAGATGGTGAGATTCGTTACTTGTGGCGCGGTGTACCATTACCAACTATAGATGAGGTGAGTTATTATGCTGACTAAAATAATAAATTTTTTAACTGGCAAAACTAAAAAAGATGCTGAGTCTGACAAATGGCTTTTCGGTACTATTTTAGGATTTGGTATTACTGGCATGATTGCTTCTTTCGTACTTACGCTCGAGGAGTTTCATCTGCTCAAGGATCCGGGCGCTACACTTAGTTGCTCGTTCAATTTAGTGCTCAACTGTGCATCTGTTATGAAAACAGCCCAGGCTAGTGCATTCGGTTTTCCTAATATGTTTATAGGCTTAATTGGCTTTGCGGTTGTGATTACAATCGGGCTTTTAGGCCTGTCAAAAGTCAAGTTTCCTAAATGGTTCCTGATAGGTTTTCAGATTGGTATTACGCTAGCTACGGCGTTTGCGTATTGGTTATTTCTTAGTAGCGTTTATGTTATACAAGTTTTGTGTCCATGGTGTCTTGCGGTTACATTTAGCATGACTATGTTATTCGCAGCGACAACTCGCTACAATTTACGTGAAAATACTTTTGATATGCAAAAAGTTGCACACAAAAAGGTACTGGATTTTCTCAAAAAAGATTACGATAAAGTAATAGTTGCTGCTTGGATAGTGTTAGATGTTGCGCTAGTGTTTGCAAAATTCGGTGAATCTTTATTTGCATAGCAAAATAGGGTATAATATACATAAAGCGTTTACTACATATGTGTAGTGAGGAGTGGCTATCAACCACAAGCTGTCAGAAGAAACCTATACGGGACTAGAACTGACCGTCCGTGACACGTAAGATCATACAATTAAGTGCTGAAAGATAAACTTCTTTTGGAAGCCAGGTGGTACCTCCCGCACGGGACCTGGCAGCCGAAAGAAGTTTTTATATTTTAAGGAGAAGCTATGAAGTTCAAGGCAAATACCCGTAGGCGTGCACTGGAATACGAAAAAGCAATCGTCGACTATTGGAAAGAAAACAAAACATTTGAAAAATCCGTGCAGCAACGCTCGGCTGACGACGCCTATGTGTTTTATGACGGGCCACCGTTTATCACTGGTGTGCCACACCACGGTACGCTACTGAGTAGTATCGTGAAGGATGCCGTGCCACGCTACTGGACCATGAAAGGTAAGCGCGTCGAGCGCGTGTGGGGCTGGGATACGCATGGTTTGCCAGCCGAAAATTTCGTCGAAAAGCAGCTCGGTATTGTTGACCGCCGTCAGATCGTGACTAGTAACGATCAGCCAGCGCCACTAGACAAAGATGGCAATGAGCTACCGACAATCAGCCTCGAAGCCTATATCACCAAAGCGCGTGAAAGCATGGTTGCCAATGCAGCAACTTGGGAAAACGTGGTCGATCGTATTGGCCGCTGGGTGGACTTCAAGGGTGCTTACAAAACCATGGACAAGGATTTTATGGAAAGCGTCTGGTGGGCGTTTAAAGAGCTCTATGAAAAAGGCAAAATCTACGAAGGCGAAAAGGTGCTGATGTATGACACTAAATTCGCCACCCCTGTGAGCAAAAACGAAGTGACGATGGATAATGATGCATATCAGACGGTGACTGATCCGAGTTTGTATGCGAAATTTAAGCTCGCCGATAGCGATGTGTATGTGCTTGCCTGGACCACCACACCGTGGACACTACCAGCCAACCTCATGCTGGCGGTAAGTGCTGATTTGACGTACTGCGAAGTACTGGTGGGTGGCGAAAAGCTCATCATTGCCGAAGAAGCACTAGAACGCGTGCTGAAAGATGAGAAGAATAAACCGCTCGATTACGAAGTGTTGCGAAAATTCCCCGGTAGCGAGCTAGCGGGCAAGGCGTATGAGCCACTTGATACTGGTTCAACCTGGCCAGCGAGCGACGCCGTACACAAAGTTTATGCGGCAGATTTTGTAAGCAGCGAATCGGGTACGGGTATCGTGCATATCGCGCCAGCCTATGGTGAGGACGACTTTGAGCTAGCCAAGGCAAATGGCGTGGGCGCGTTTCACGTCATCGACGACAACGGCTACTACCTGGACACCAACTACAAAGGTCTCGAGGTATGGGACAACAACAAGCGCATCGCCAAAGATCTGATGGAGCGCGGTATCGGCTGGAAGATCGAATACATTCGCCACGAATACCCGTTCAATCCGCGTAGTGGCCAGCGCATCATGTACCGGGCTATCCCATCGTGGTTCTTTGACGTGCAGGGCAGTAAGCCGCTGATGCTCGAGCAAAATGAAAACATCAACTGGTTCCCCGAGCACCTGAAACACGGTCGTTTTGCCAAAAACATCGAACAGGCACCCGATTGGAATCTGAGCCGTGACCGTTTCTGGGCGACGGCTATGCCGGTCTGGAAGGGCGACAACGGCACTGTCAAAGTCGTCGGCAGCTACGCCGAGCTAAAAGAGCTGAGTGGGGTAGAACTGGACGATTATCACCGCCCATGGGTCGACGACATCACGTTTACAATCAACGGCGAGAAGTTTACCCGTGTCGACAAAGTCCTCGATTGCTGGTTCGAAAGCGGCAGTATGCCATTTGCGCAGCTGCACTATCCGTTTGAAAATCAAGAAAAATTCGAGAAGAATTACCCAGCTGATTTCATCGTCGAATACATCGGCCAGATCCGCGCGTGGTTCTACTATGTGCATGTGGTCAATACGGCGCTATTTGGCGACCATGCGTTCAACAATGTCATCACGACAGGTGTTGTGGCGGGCAACGATGGCCGCAAGATGAGCAAAAGCCTGGGTAACTTTACCGATCCAAACGAACTGATGGACAAATTCAGTGCCGATAGTCTGCGCTTCTTACTGCTAAGTAGTCCGCTACTCAAAGGCGAAGATTTTGCTCTGCACGACAAAGATGTTGGTGATGTCGCCCGCAAACTCAGTATGGTATGGAATATGTATGATTTCTTCACTATGTACGCCGAAGTCGACGGTTGGGAGTTTGACCCTACCAAGCCATTTACGCTGAATCCAGATGACGTCACGAATCCACTCGATAAATGGATTATCAGTCGCGTGCACCAGCTAAACGAACACGTTACGCGCCATATGGATGCATATAATATCCCCGAAGCTATGGCCGAAATATTGCCATTTATCGAAGATGCGTCCAACTGGTATGTGCGTCGCAGCCGCCGCCGTTTCTGGAAGTCAGAAGATGATGGCGACAAAAACGATGCCTACCGCACGCTACACTACACATTACTCAAGCTTTCGGTCATTTTAGCGCCATTTACGCCATTCCTAGCCGAGGAGTTATATCAAAAACTCGGTGGTGGGGCAGAATCCGTCCATTTGCTAGACTGGCCAGCGAATTACACAGTTGATCAGCAAGTGCTCGACGAAATGAACACTGTGCGTGATTATGTAAACCAAGCACTCAGCATACGTGCCAAAGAGCGTGTCAAAATCCGTCAGCCACTAGCGAGTGTTACGGTCCCGACTGGTGCAGAATCTTTTGACCAAGATTCAATACTACAAGAAGAATTGAATGTCAAAGAAGTCATCGTAAGTAGTGATGCGGCCGATGTAACACTTGACCTAAACGTTACTCCAGAACTAAAACGCGAAGGCCTAATGCGTGAAGTAGTACGACACGTACAAGCTGCCCGCAAAGACGCAGGGCTCAATGTTGACGACCGTATAGTACTGGCGCTTATGGTATTACCAAATAGTGGCTCCGAAGAGCTAGCAAAAGCTATAGAAGAACACCAAAGCACTATCGCAGAAGAAACTTTGGCCGAACAATTTGCCGACGTTAAAGACGGCTACGATAACACTGTTACGATAGAAGGCATGGAACTACGCATATGCCTCAAAAAAGCTTAGCAGACTTTAGTTTTTTAGACGCGCCATCGTGGGAGGTTGCTCCGCAGCTACTTGGCTGTGAGTTAGAGCGAATTTTTGACGATGGCTCGGTTGTGCGTGTCAAAATTGTCGAAGTCGAAGCGTACGACCAGTCCGACGAAGCTAGCCATAGCTACAGAGGTAAAACTATGCGCACCGAGACAATGTTTGGCTCCAGCGGTCATTTGTACGTATATTTTACTTACGGCATGCACTATTGCGCCAATATAGTGACGAGCGGTGCGGGTAGGGGTGCCGGTGTGTTACTGCGCGCCGTGGAGCCGATAACGGGTATCGATATCATAGAAAATCGTCGCAAAACAACAGGTGTAAACGCTACCAACGGCCCGGCCAAACTTGCTCAAGCCCTGGGTATAGATTTTGACATGCGAGGTCACGATTTGCGCAGTGGCAGCTTGCGCTTAATTCCGTATAGTCCTTTGCCGCGTAGTCAAATAGTTGCTAGCCCACGTATTGGCATATCTAGGGCAAAAGACACACTGTGGCGATTTTACATAAAAGACAACTCCTACGTATCTAAGCCGAACTAAGTACAACTCTATGCAGTAGTAAAACCTAATCTTGACATTTTATAAAGCTTATGTTAGTATAGATAGTGTAAACAGTTAAAACAAAAAGAAATGAACTTATTTAGTCACAACAAAATACAATTTAAAAACCACGACCCGCTAGACGATGGGCTGGGCGAAGAAATTACTGCCGAGCAAAATGAGGCAGACGCTTTTGGCACGCTAGATGACATAGATGCCGATACACTCATAGAGCACTGGGCGACCATAGCGGCCGACGTAGAGCGAAGTCCTGACGTTTTTGCTGAAGACGAAGAATAAATGCTATACTAAATATAGTATGTATACAATCACTGATGAGCAGTTTGAGGCGCTCATAACAAAAGCTATGGACGACCTGCCGCAGGTCTACATAACTAACATGGAAAATGTAGCAATAACTATGGCTGATGAGCCTACACCGGCGCAGATAGAACAGATGAAAATACGCGATGGCGTAATACTACTTGGCCTATTTGAAGGCGCGCCAAAAACTATCTCTGGGTCAGGGTTATTCCCGAGTCGTATAACACTTTTTAAGCATTCAATACTAAAGGTTGTGCGTAGCGACACTGAGTTGTACGAGCAAATCAAACGCACTTTGTGGCACGAAATAGCCCACTATTATGGCCTAAGCCACCGCGACATGCACGAGCGTCAAAATAAGCGCAAATAATTAGGCTGCGCGGTCTTCGCTTGTTTGCATGCCATGGGCAATGCCGGCGCCAGCTATGCGGGCGTGTATTTGCTGCATAGATTCACGGCGGTATTCACCTAGGGTGACCAATACGTCGTATGTATTTGGGTAGTTTTCGGCAAGTATATTGTGCCTTTCTGCCAGTGCTACATCGGCATTTGCGCGGTCGTGAGTTGAGCCGTCTGCTACTATGTTGCCAAATATATTTTGATCCATATCTATGTCAAATAGTGAGCGAGTGTCCACTAGGTATTTGGATGCAAATGCAAGAGCTGGCCTAGCTTGGTATACGCGTGGCTTATGCACGAGGTCGTTTATAGTGTCGAAGCTTACGAAGCCGTGGCTAAAGGCGTATAACTCGCGAGGTTCATTGCCCATCTTGACGCCAAGTAGGTGTAGGGCAGAGCATGCTAGGTGGTATATATTCCGTTGCACGTCGTATAGTTCGCGTGCGCGGGTGTCTAGGCCGCTGTCGCCAGCTTTTAGTATCACCTTGAGTATTTCGGCGTTATCGTTGCTTAAATCAACCGTTGGAAAATCTGGTTGTTCCTGTAAATGAATGATATGTTCTTTCATGATATCTCCTAATTCACATACTGTATCATAAATGTCAGATAATTCAAATACTTATAAGCATAAGCACGTATAATATATGATAGACATAAAATCAAATTAGTGTTATAATCGTCACAAATTAATGGGTTGAGTCCACTAAGGAGTATTAAATGAGATTAAACAAACTTATAATCACGGCAGCAGCGGTATTCGCCATCGTATTGCAGCCATTTTATGCTGTTGCGGCAGGGCAGGTTGCACATGCGGCATCTAACGGGCCGTTTAGTGCGGTATCTACGTGTAGTGGTAGCAATACGGTTGTTTTGGACCTAAGTCTTGAAGAAGCGCTTCCGGGTTGGTTTTTGGGCGGTGACGTATACTACACAACACCATACGGCAGTTCGCCAAAGCACTGGCTTGGTGTGAACGATACAGACGCATGGACAGTTGATACTGGCGCCACTACGGTTGCGAGTGTGTCGGTTTCAGCAAAGGTAAAGGATCCGGTATTTGGTATAAATATTAAAACGTATACTCTTACGACTGATGCTTTGGATTGTACGCCGCCACCAGCAACGATTAACACGTGTACTGCCGTAACAAATGTTCATACGACAGACTTGTCTACCTGGGATACGTCACGCACACGTGCCGCTGGTACAAATACACTTGTGGCAGATGGTCTGCATGTTGTAACAAAGCCAAGCACTGGTGGCCCGTACGAAAATTACGAGTCAAAAGCCGCTGCTTCTTACAATACTAATTTCTCGTTGCAAGATCTCGGCACGGACACTATTGTCGGTATCCTTGATTACACGACAAACTCTGGCACTATCCCTCCTGGCGCATGGCTAGACATTGATTTTGACGGCAACGGCTCTGTTGACGGCACGCTGATTGGCGAAGCTGTTTACGGCAATAATTGGTGGCTCAATGGTGACGCTGCGCCATTTGTTGCTAGCGGCGCGCCACATGTTGGTGGCGGCAATGGCTCACCATACTTTGGCACTGCTGCAGAATGGCTAAACGCATTTCCTGCTGCACGTGTAAAGGCTGTCGGCTACGGCCTTGGCGGTGGTGTTGTCGGTGACTACTTGATAAAGAAAATTACTGTTGGCTGTGTTGAATATACTTTCGGTCTGCCTACTGTTACTCCGGTAACCCCAGTCACGCCTGTAAAACCCGTATCTCCAGTTACTCCAGTAACACCAGCTCCTGGCCTACCTGTTACTCCTGTTGAGCCTGATTCACAAGTTGCTGTTGCAGATACCAACCCAGACGCAGAAGTTAAGGCTGCTACTGATGTAAAAGGCTCAGACGATAAAGCTGAAGTATCTAGCACTAGCACTAGCGCAAGCTCAGACGACAAGCACTGGTCACTAGTAAACGTACTTTTGGCTGCAGTGGTTGTGTTACAAGCAGTTGTAGC
>JAGQND010000015.1 GCA_020428265.1 Candidatus Saccharimonadota bacterium
CAACAGTCTTTCTCACGCTGCCAGTCGTCGTGAAATACAGTTTGCCATCATTAAATTCAATAGCACCAACGGCCGCAACCGTCGTCAGTGAGCCTGCAGTCAATTGCAATGGCGGTGCGCTCGTCGTACCAGGACGGATGGTGACGAATTGGTGGCCGCCGTTGTCTGGGTTGTCGTCATCGTCGTTGTAGTGTTCCTTCATCAGGTACTGACGAAGGATATCACCCCAGACGCCGTCGTCATCGCCCACACGCGGCAAACGCTGATCAACGGCCATTTTTACCCCCTATAAACATATATGAATTATAGCACATTTTACAGTATTAGTAACCTGTATATACAGATACGGCTCTACGCGCCAAAAGAGCGTGAGCCAAACCCATGAGAAACCGGAGCAGCAGGTGCAGTAACCTGCCGTGGAGCTTCCTCGCCCTCTTTGGTAAGATAGCCGAGTATATTGCGTATGCCAAACAAAGACAACATAGCAACAGCAAACAGCCTCAGGAACTCCTGGCGACTCATTGGTTTAGACAATAACTCTTTTAGAGGTGGCATATGTGTATATTTCTTTTATTTGTTGGTTTTAACAATGTCTATTTATAGCTTAAGCGTATTTACTTATAATGTCAATACTCCTATGAGCACAATTAAGCCAATTATCCTGACAACCAGGCCCATGACTTTCATGCGCGGGTCGTTGTCCATATGCGGAAATAGCGACGCAAATGGCCACCTACTACCTAGCCATTCACGCCGAGGCAGCGGCACACTAAACAGCATAAAATACAGAGACACAGTAGCAGCTATTGCTCGCCAGAGTGACATATACGCCAGTCCGTGCGTCTGCGTGCCGTCATCTATATTTAGCCACTTTGTCAGCCCCTCAAACGGACTAGTAAAAAACCTCAATATATCTACTGTGTTCTGCTTGTAATTCACCTCGTCTACTTCACCACCAGGTCCCACTATCAACCCCCCATCACCGCCCGTACTACTAGACCGTGAAGGCAAATACGATAGTACAACCGAAGCCGTAGCGCTAGCACCACCACAACTATTTAGAGCCTCTAAGGTAACAGTGTGAGTACCCTTGCCGAGAGTCACGGTACTGTCAAAAACTACATCAGACGACGATATGGGTATATAACCGCTAAACTCATCGTCTATACTAACTTCTATCTGGTTGCTGTTTTGCACAGTACCACTTATAGGAACTTCAGCTCGTGGAACTACACTATCACTAGTTGGGCGGTTTATCTGTATAGTAGTCGTACCACATAAATTAACATTTATAGTAGTATCTTCGGCATATACTGACGACACACTAGTTACTAGCGCCGCAGCAAATATAGCTACTACGGCATACGTATATTTAGCGTCTGTAGCCTTTTTTGCTAACCTTACGGCTGCGCCCATAAATCGCATGCACACCCCCCATTATTAGTAATAGTATGGTTATAAACGGTATAAATCTTGGCATCATCAGAACATAGCCGCTAGATACTTGAGTTTTGTCCAAAAACTTACGCTCTACCTCTACCCTAAATAGCCCAAACCAAGGTGACTTTTCCCATTCGCCGTCCAAAACTCGTTCTGTCTCAGGCAATACCTGTATATCTTTAGAGCTACGATATTTGATATTGCCCAGTACATCACGCACGGTCATAACTACTGTTTCGTCTATGTGCACGTTGCCATCGTTTTTGAGCGTAGTACTAGCTATCATAGGTGGCTCAGCCTGCCAAAACGGTATGCTTACACCCTTATCAGTACCAGCCTGTACTATACTTCCGTTTACCGTTAGATAAGTAAGCATACCCACACGTTTAGTTCGTGCTAGGGCACTGCCTTTTTGCTTGGCGTTATCTACTTGTATTTCGGCAAATATAGCACCATAGTGACCGCCAGGTGCGGCATTTTCGGGGATATTTATAGTATATGGCACATATATAGTTTCGTGCGCCTTGGCGTGGTATCGCACCTGTTCAAACCTTACCCATTTGTACAAATCGGCGTTTTTTACGGGTGTATCAAAATTGGGAGTATTGTAATTGCCATCAGCCACAGAGTAAGGCCTAGCATACGCTATAAAGTCATAGTCCGTCTCGCCATCGTTAAGTATGGTTAGCTTATCATTGATAACCTTGCCGCGGTCTTCTGTATATATGCGTTTAGTTGGACTCAGCGTTATACTTTCACGCTTCCCCTTACTATCTGCAGCATCTTGAGCACTTACCATACCGGCAGAACCATTTACTACCAATACAGCACTCACCACAACCAGACTAGCACGCAATATTATACGTCGCGCATCAGCAATTATACTCAACACACCTCTCCACTTTTAATTGTCTATGTATTTATACTACACTATTTTGTAGTAGCAGTATATGTAACTGTATCTTTGTAAGCGCCAGTTGGCTGAGTTTCATCAGCTGCGGCCATGTACCATACAGTTGTTGCTTCACCAGTAGGCGCAGCAGCGCTTTTGTCTGCCAATGTAACCGCCGAGCCACCGCTAGTAGGCACACCAGCCCATTTACTACTGCCGTAAGGTTGGTTGGTTTGCGCAGTGTATGTAGCATCAAAGTTAGAAACGCCAGCTACAGCGTAGCCCCACTTACCAGCGCTAGGAACACTTGGTGAAGCAGCATTACCAGACACAGGCGTAAATGTATCTGCCGCTAAGTTTACTAGGTTGGCATCGGAGTCTTTGTCTTTCATGGTCAAAGTGTAGCCAGCAGAGTTGTTAGTTGTTACTGTTACTACGTCGCTACTGCTGCTAAATACACCACCAGGAGCAGGCGTAAGGTTGATAGTCACGGCATTGGTAGCCGACTCTACGGTTAAGACACCACTGACGTTTACTGTGATTTCCGTATCGTCAGTATCTGAGGCAGCCCCCACAGCAACAGGTGCCAATACTACAGCACCTACTGCTAGTAGTGCTACCAGTAGTTTCATTTTATGTGTTTTGTGAGCTGTCATGATTATTCTCTTAATAGTTTTTATGTTAGTACTATCTACCCCTATAGTATATATACTTAAGCACTTTGTCAAGCATTTTGCTATAATATTATTATGATATTTCGCCGGGCATTTTACACCATAGCTGCACTCATAGTTAGCGCTTTTTTGCCGCTTAGTGTAGCCTATGCTCAGCCATTCGGCGTGGGAGTGTTCGGTGCAGATGTACCATTTGGTGACCTCACTAGTATATCCATAGACCTCGACTCAACCGTAAATATAACCCCTACCTCTATAGGTGGTGGTCAATTTAGCGGTAACGCCAGTCAAACAGTCACAGTAACCTCTACCGATGTAATCGGTTACGACTTGTACATAAACGCAACTACTATTACTGGCCTAAAAAGCGACGGCAACACCATACCGGCAAGCGGCAATGGCTCACCTGCAGCACTAACTGTCAATACCTGGGGATACAACACTACCGGCTCTACTAGCAACTTTAAAGGCATCACTACATCGCCCGTATCTATAGATACCGCCACTGGACCATACAAAAATGGCCGCGACACCACAGTGACATACGGCACACTCATAGACGGCGCATCGATATCTGGTACCTACACAGTCAACGTCACCTATACTGCCATAGGCCAAACTTAGTCCCGTAAGCTACTTGCGTGGCCTGTAGTGCCCATATAGCCTGTACGCAGTGTATAGCACTACTAGCATCCCTGCAGCTACTATAGACCATAGTGGCAAGCTTACAAAATAAGTCGTTTTGGCTTTTTCCTCATTCGTATCAAGATCCTTATAGCCATAAGTCATTTGGTAAAGCCCCGGCAGTAGCGGCGACTGCAACACACCACCAACAGTACGCACGCTACCAGGAAACACCGCATGCTGCTCACTCTGCTCATAGTTACTGCCCCACAAGCTATCCACGCGTACTGTAAACTTACCAGATACATGTACGTTGCCCTTGTTTTCTACATCGAAACTAAACGGAAAGTCCTCGCCGGTCACCACTCTAGGCATCTTAACGTCCGCCATATCGCTATCACGCCGTAGCTTACCACCACTATTTACGGTTACATACATGGGCATAGCTGCACGCAACGTTACCGTACCCATGTCGCTGCGAACCATAGTACTAGCAACTACTGCAAAGTAATAACCGCCGGCCGATACCCCCGGCGACACCCTTACGGTATACTGTGAAACCGTCTTTTCGCCTGGTTTTAGGTCTATTTTGCCATCTTTTAACTCCACCCAGTCATATTCTGCCGGGCGAAACTTCAAGTCGTACGACCCATTAGTTGCACTAAATGATTCCACGCCTAGCGACACCTGCATATCTTTGGGCGTATTGTTGATTATGGTCACTTTGCCAGTTTTTGTGCCGCCAGCCGCCAAAACAACCTCACTGCGTACCGGAGAGAGAGTCAAACCGCGCTTTTCGGCTGCGTGCGCCCCACTCGACACCAGCACAGTAGCCAATACTGCCGCGCTAAATACCCCCAACCATCGCAAAAGATTCATATAACTACTATATCGTAATTAAGCTATGCTGTCTGTCACACTAAAGCCATCTACTATATGTGACACCTGCATAGGAGTCTCGTAGGCTGGTATGAGCTTTATAACACGTTTCACAGGCTGAGTTTTAGGTTTGGCAACCACCTCTGGTTTTTTACGGTTAAAGTCAGCTATCTTATGTAGCCACGGCTCATCTACTGTCTCACGCGGGTCACGCTTTTTGCGGCGCTTAATTACGCGCTCAGCGGGCTGCTGCGGCGATATTTGCTCTGAAGTTTGAGTCTGTTCTACCTCTACATGAACTTCTTCTGTAGGTTCATTTGCCACGACTGGTTCTTGCGTATGGCTAGCAAATCGCACAGGCACAGTTGCCTCTCTGTCATCGTAGTCTACGTTTATCATAGACATAACCATCTGCGTAGCAGGGCCGCTTCTAAGCACTGGCACAATCACGGCTTCGTCCCTGTCAATCACCTGTATGCCATGGCGCTCGCCTAGGCTAATCGGCTGCGTATCTACAGTACTCACGCCATCTAGTAAGTCGAGTAGTGTCGGCTCACCCTCAAAGCCACTTGTTATGCGGGCTGCTTCTTGCTGTGCAAAATGCTCCTCTTGCTCAGCGCAAGCCGTAGTTTCACTCAAGCTCTCAACTACACTATCTGGTATAGCCGCCACAGCCTCAGGTTCTTGAATTTGCATAGGTGTTGTAGTTTTTACAGCGTCTATATTTGCAGAATTCACACGTACACTTACGCGCATATTACGGTGTCGTATATATACAACCACTACGCCCACTTGGTACATAAATATTATAGGCAGCGCCACCAACATCATGTTAAATGCATCTGGCGTAGGTGTTATAACAGCCGCCATAACAGTAGAGCCGGCTATCACAAAACGCTGCGAAGAAGACAATTTACCAGGCTCTATAGGCTTAGCGCGGTCAAATAATATCAAAAAGAGGGGTAGTTGAAACAGTGCCGCTAAGCCTACTACGTAAGACACTACAAAGTTTAGATATGACTCAGCTGTAAGATTGGGTATAACAGAATTGCCAGCAAAAGTAGACAAAAAGTCTAGGGCTGCCGGTATTGTGACAAAATACCCAAAACTCGCACCGATTATCGCCAATGTAAACGAAGCAAAAATAGTAAATACCACCAACTTGCGAGACGCTTCGCGCATGACCGGCTGCAGAAACTTATACAAATGATACGTAATGGCGGGTATAGCCACTAATATGCCAAAGTATAGCGCTACAGTAAATACAAACGAAAATCCACCACCAGGCGTAAGATACACAAGCTTTTGGTCACCCAAAGGTTTCATAACTATCGCTATAAGCGTATCAACATATGAAAATCCTACAGTACCACCAACGAGTACCAATAAAACAACCTTAAACAGTCGTGAACGCAATTCACGTAAATGTTCTGCAAGTGTTAGCTGTGAGTCTAGTGGTGGATTATTACTCGAGCTACGCTTCTTCTTTTTTAGCTGTAGATTTTGATTTAGCTGTCTTTTTGTCTTCTTCATCACCACTTAGCCCTTTTCGTAGTTCACGAGCCGACGAGCCTACGCTCTTGGCAAGTTCTGGCAGCTTTTTACTTCCGAATAGTAGCAATACTATAAGTAGTATGATAATCAATTCTGGTGTACCTAAATTCGGCATTTTCCCCTCACTTTGTTCAGTTACTTATCTATATAATAAACCGTTTGCGGTATAGACGCAAGCTATTTGCGCGTAACTTTTACCATAGCGTGACGAATCGGCTCACCCTTTAGTAGGTATCCAGCCTGGAGTTCCTCGGCTATCACTTCCGTATCTCCCTCGGCATCTTCGTCAAACTGAATAGCCTCGTGTAAGCTAGGGTTAAACGCCAACCCAGGAGTCGCATCGATGCGCTTTACATCCATGCCATCTAGCGCCTTGTCGAGATTGCGTGCTACCGCCGCCACACCTTGCGCCCACTTATTGTCGGCAAGCTCCGCAGGCATATGACCAAGTGCGCGCTCAATATTGTCTACCACCGGTAGCAACTTCAGTACCGCAGTAGCTTCGCCAGTCATGCGTGCCATTTGCTTTTCGGTATCTACGCGTTTGCGGTAGTTCTCAAAATCAGCACGCGTGCGCTGCAGGTCACCCGTAAGTTCCGCAATCTGCTGCTCCAAAGCGCCCTGTTCTTCGTTCAAATTATCATCATTATTTTTGCGTGCCATCTATAAAACCTCCTCAAGCATTGCACCAGCATGGCGCACTAGTCGCATTACCTTGCCGTAGCTCTGGCGAGTTGGACCCAGCACACCAATGTAACTTTTATCACTATATGGCGAGCGAAACCTACTAATTATCAAACTCGCGCCGCTCTGCTTGCCTATCGGATTCTCGCTACCTATATACACGTTCAGAGGCTCATTTGGAGATGCTTCGCGTAGCCATGGCTCTAGATTGTCTAGTAATTGCGCCACAGCCTGTACGTGCGCACCACCGTTAAATTCTGGGTGACTAAACAAATTACTCATGCCGTTTACGTATAATTCGTCGCCAATTGTCGCCAAGCCTAGATTGTGAGTCAAATCCACCAAGCTATCTACCGCACTACGTATTGCACGGTCGGCACGGTCGCTAGTTTGCACCCTTGCCTCAATCGCTCTCGTACTACGATCGAGTTTAGGTACTTCTGTGGCCTGAGCTTCGTTTATAGCATTTACGTAGAACCTGTAACCTTTGTCGGTAGGCACGCGGCCAGCACTGGTGTGAGGCTGGGCTATAAACCCGAATTCCTCTAGCTTAGCCATTTCGGCGCGTATAGTTGCGCTCGATACACCAAAAAGTTTAGCCAAAGTAACACTACCTACTGGTGATGCTATTTCAGCATATTGCTCTATAATTGCGGCTAATATTTGAACTTGGCGCTCTGTCATACTTTTATTATACGCATATACTAGCACTCTTGCAACTAGAGTGCTAAAGTTTGCGAATATGTACCGCCTTCCTTATACTTGATATATGGAAAAACCACCAATACCGACAGAACACACAGAAACAATCCGAAAATGGCTAGGCAGCGGCGCAATCAATATATTTGGCTTGCCATTTGCTGGCAAAGATACTCACGGTCGCCAGCTTGCAGAGCTTCTAGACGCCCCGCTCCTAAGTAGTGGTGATGTATTTCGTGCTAGTCGCGACATACTGACGCCAGAAGATTTAGCAACACTCGACAGCGGTGGGCTACCTCCAAGCGATGTATTCTTAAAACTTTTTACACCGTATTTCGAAAAGACAGAATTCGCCGGTCGGCCGCTCATACTTAGCTCGGTCGGTCGCTGGCTAGGCGAAGAAGTTGGCGTATTGAACGCCGCCGAAAGGTCAAACCACCCCATAAAAGCTGTAGTATACCTGCACCTCGCCGAAGACCAAGTTCACACTCGATTCTTAAAATCCAAAGAGCTACAAGACCGCGGCGAGCGCCATGACGACGAAGAGCACAAACTAGATAAGCGCATTGACGAGTTCAACCAAAAAACCATACCCGTAGTAGAAGAATACCGCAAACGCGGACTACTAATAGAAGTAAATAGCGACGCTCCAAAAGACGAAGTATTCGACAATATAATCGCACGCTTGTTCATGATTGCTTCGCGCGACTTTAAAGCTAATTAGTCTCTTTTTAGCATCACAGTAAATGCTTCACTAGGTATATCTACCTTGCCGAAACGCTTCATGCGCTTTTTACCCTTAGCCTGCTTGGCTAAAAGCTTCTTTTTGCGTGACACGTCGCCGCCATACAAATACCCAGTTACGTCTTTGCGGTACGCACTTATGTCTTCACGTGCTATAAACCGCCCGCTTATGGCAGCCTGCAAGCTAACCTGAAAGTTCTGTCGCGGTATTACATCTTTGAGCTTAGCTACGACTTCGCGGCCCACACGCTGCGCTTCACTGCGGTGTAACATTAGTGATAGCGAGTCTACCATTTCACCCGATACGTAAAAATCCACACGAACTAAATCTTCGGCACGATAGTCGCTTAACTCATAATTAAAACTTCCGTAACCGCTGGTGACACTTTTTAGCTGGTCATAAAAATCCGTCAATAAATTCGCAAGCGGAGCTTCAAAACTTATTAGCGCACGTTCATCTATATAGCTCAGGTTTTTTTGCAAGCCGCGCTTGCCTACTATTAGCTGTATCACTGCGCCTATGTAATCTTTGGGTACCACGATTTCGCCGTTTATCCATGGCTCACGGATTTCGGTAACGCGACTCACATCTGGCAAATCACTGGCACTTTTTATGTCTAGTTCCTCGCCATTAGTTAGCGACACCTGGTAGTCGGTACTAGGGTTGGTCACCACTAAGTCTAGATTGTATTCACGCTCCAGGCGCTCGCGGATAATTTCCATGTGCAGCAAGCCCAGGAATCCTATGCGTACGCCAAAGCCTAAAATTGGCGAATTTTCGGGCTCAAACTGCAGAGCGCTATCACTCAGGCTGAGCTTTTCTACTGCTTCCTTGAGGTCATTGTAATCTTCGTTGCTCACCGGGAAGAACCCAGCATAAACAAATGGCTTAACGTGCTGATACCCAGGTAGCGGCTCGGTAGCATGCGCTCGCTTTACAGTCACGGTGTCACCCACGCGAGCATCACGTGTGGTCTTGAGGTTTGTCACGATGTAACCGATTTCGCCAGATTGCAGTTCTTTGCCAGGTGTCATACCAGGTGTTAGCGCACCAACTTCCAGCGCAATGCCGCCCGCACCGGTAGCCAGCATTTTGATATTTGCGTTTTTAGCAATGTGACCATCAAAAACACGTACATACAGGATAACGCCTCGATAATCATCATAATAAGAGTCAAAAATAAGGGCACGTGTTTCTGGATTTTTTGGCGGCTTGGGCGCAGGGACATCAGTCACAACACGGTCCAAAACTTGATTTACGCCCAAACCAGTCTTGGCGCTAATCTGCAAAATATCTTCAAACTTGCAGCCGAGTAAGCTGACAATCTCTGCGCCAACCCGCTGCACATCGGCCGCCGGCAAATCAATTTTGTTAAGCACGGGGATTATGGTTAAATCTGCCGCCATGGCTAAGTAGACGTTAGCCAGCGTCTGCGCCTGAATACCCTGGCTAGCATCTACTACCAATAGCGCACCCTCGCAGGCTTGCAAACTGCGCGACACTTCGTAGCTAAAATCCACATGGCCCGGCGTATCAATCAAATTCAGTTCATAATCCTTGTAGCGCATTCTAACAGGGGCCAATTTAATGGTAATCCCCTTTTCACGCTCCAAATCCATTTTGTCCAGCAGCTGCGCCTTCATGTCGCGCGCCTGTACGGTGCCGGTTAACTCTAAGAGTCGATCCGCCAAGGTAGACTTGCCGTGATCAATGTGGGCAATAATACAAAAATTTCTAATACGGTCCTGTTGCATCAGAGACATTATACCGTATAAGGGGTAAAACTACTGCCGATAGTCCGGCTGGTCCAGTTTGACTACCTTGTAGTGCCGCTGCAAATAGGTTAGATGACGCACCAGTTGGTCTAGCTGCGGGTGAGCTTCTTTGCCGACTGTTGGCATATGTAAAATTGCATCTAACTGCGTGGCAATGGTAATAAAACAATCCCCGGACTTTGCTAAAACATCTGTTGGCAGGTCTGGTGAATCTGCAATGTCGTGCAGCAAACGCTGTGGCTGCATGGCCATAGTGTAGGTCATATATTACTCGTCTCTCTAATGCTTATGTAGCGGTCCCCGCTAATAATTAGGTGGTCCAGCAGTTCTATGCCCAAAATTTGACCTGCCGCCTCTAGCTGCTCTGTTACTTCTACGTCTGCGCTCGTTGGCTCTAAGCTGCCGGATGGGTGGTTGTGCGCCACAATAATGGCCACCGCGCCGCGCTCCAGGGCGGGCTGAAACACCTCCCGCGGGTGGACGACATTGCTGGTTAGGGTCCCGACAGAAATGACTTCATCGTGCACAACTTGGTAGCGGCTATTAAGATACAGCCCGCGCAGTTGCTCTTTTTGCAGGTAGCCCATAGACTGCATGTGCTGGTAGGCTTGCTTGGCTGTTCTAATGTGTAGCGGGCGGCCAGCACTGGTGGCGTAATAGCGACGCCCTAGTTCAAAGGCAGCAATAACTTGGGCGGCTTTGGTAAGCGGAATACCCGTAGCGTCTGCTAACCGCTGGGCATTGAGCTCTGAGCCGATGGTGCGCTCTCCGTACTCATGCACGGCGCGTTTGGCCATGGCCAATACGTCTTCTTTTACCGTGCCGGTGCGCCAGAGTACAGCTACCAGCTCTGCAACGCTGAGTTGGCCTGGACCACTTTTGACTAGTTTCTCATAGGGGCGATCTGCCTCCTCCATGTCACGCACGCGCAGGACATACTGGCCTGAACGCGGACGCTCTCCTAGTAGACAATCTTGGTCGGTGATTTTGTAGGTTGTATTCATATTCTTAAGTATACCCCGCCCCAAAAGTGAAATATTAAAAAATTATTAACTTTTTGCTTTTACCCCTGTAAAGATTTTTAGTTTTACCAAAGATTTTTTAATAGTACACCTAGAAGACAGCCTACTATATATGCTGTTATTATCGTGGAAGTTTTTCTAAGAAGTATCCAGAGATTGTAAAAAATCGCCCAACGCTGCATGCGTGAAATAGTAACAGGAATAGTATTGGCTATAGACTCAAACGTATGATTTGCCACCTGCGGAACAAACTCCCTAAGGCAGGCGTCAATTGCCTCTAGACAGGCACCAAAATCTTCCCGGGAGAGTATTTGGCTGTCATGAATCAGATATAGATGGTCTTTATACAGTTCGTAGTCAAAATTATGTCCGCGTTCCTTTAGCTCCAGCATGACATCTGGCGTTAATATTACTAATGAATCGAGTGCTCTAGGATTAGCGGCATAGACTTTAAAATGCTTGTTGAAATCTCCCTCTAAATCTGTGACCCGGTTTGCGCGCGGTAGTTTCTTGTTAAGCGACCATAGGTCATCATTGTGCCTTGTAAAGTGATTTTGCGATGTTGCGTCAATAAAAATATGTGGCACTTGCGCATTGAGCGGCACTTTAATAATGAAGTAGTCGAGCTTGAACTGGAACTGTTCATCGGTTAGCCACTTACTGATTGAATAGGTAAATGCATTTTCTTGAACGACAGCCCCTGAGCCGGGGAGCAAAGCAACTTTTTTATAATCAATTAGCAGGGCTTCGCTGGCGATCACAGTACCCGATTTAACAGCACATTCAAGCGGAATCTTGTTGGAATAATCCAAGATACGCCCGCCATATTTTTGAATTCCCTCTTGCCAAATACTCTCACTGAGTCTAACTCTGTACAGCCATGCAAGCAGGGCGCCACAAACCGTTAGAAAAACTGACGCCATAAGCATGAAGCCAAACGAGTCACCGCCGCTTTCTGTATCTGTTCCAATGCCTAAAAAGACACTGCTCATACCTAACAGAACTATTGAAAACAAAGTGATCGGCCTTCTGGAGTTTTCAATGATGCTATAACGTTTTCTAAGCGTCTTGTAGTCCATAGCTATGAGCATACCATGACTCGTTTGCGCTACCTAAGACGCCCCAAAAGTAAAATATTAAATAATTATTAACTTTTTGCTTCTACCCCTGTAAAGATTTTTAGTTTTTTGGGATGTTGGACAATTCTATAGGACCAATATCGACAATTCTGTCTGTTGAAGGCCTATAAATAATAACTCTGCGGGCTTTTTCATAGACAATGATTTTATCGCCATTCTTTGCTTCTTTTAGGAATGGTGTTTTGAGTGCGCTCGTATCAGTTACGGTCGCCATAAGTGACGGTTTTTCTGAAGTCGGTAGTTGCATATGCTTGGACAAGCGAGCGGTCACAACTTGTATATTATTCAAATCCTCGCTCTTGAATACCAGCCGCCAAACAGCAAAGCCTAGTATGAGTGCTAGGCAGAAGCCAATCAGTATGAATATGTAACGTCGCTTCATTAATTGTCGCTTTCTAGGTACCAACCCCCAAAATCAATGGTAGGCGTCCCGGCCGTGGCATTGTTAGTAATCCAAAATTGCGGTGCCAGAAAACTGCTCGGAAGATTCGTAGACACCGTATTTGTAACAGTGGCGCCAGTCGAGATATTAGTCACCCGATATGTAACAGAAGACCCGTTGGGCGGTGAGAATATCACTAGTTCATAGAGGTCTGTATTGTTGACCGGCAATGTTGCGCCAAGGTCAGTTACTGTTGGCGCTGTACCTGTTGTGTTGTTGACCCATTTCCAGTTGCCAGTATTGCTGTTGATTGCAAGACCAAGTCGACCAATGGTACCACTGGTAGTCGGGTCAACGTTTGTTGGCGCTGCCACAGAGTCAGTGAGGCCAATAAACGCACGGTTGCCCGTGCCGAGCGTACTCGTTCCAAAACGGATAGTGTAAAAGAACCCACCGAGGCCGGGGGCGTTGCCGCGCCATACTTGTAGGGTTCTTTGGCGATGTGATGCCAGGCTGCCCGCAGTGTTTGCGGTTCTAAAGGTTGCACGCCGAGTAGAGGTCAGCAAGCTCGTGCTAGTCGGTGTGGGGTTTGCGGCCGTTCCTACGTTTTTGAAGGTACTCCCAAAACCGCTTACAAAAGTTGATAAAGTAGTACCGCCAGCTGGCATCATCATTGATACACGGTTAAAGCCTAAGTTGGCCTGGATTGGCGTATCGACGCCAGATGGCCCTACCCATTTTGGCATCACCCGGCCGGCAATGCTCTTAGCGTAAATCCTTATATTATTAGCAGCTGGGGTGACGGGATCATTGCCATCGGCCAGTTGCAGGCCGCCCGAGGCAATATCTACCCCAATATCCCAGCCAGAGCCAATGTACAAGCCTTCTTCTGTACCTG
>JAGQND010000016.1 GCA_020428265.1 Candidatus Saccharimonadota bacterium
ACGAACCTATGATGACCGGTATTATGGCTATTGACGCTATGTTCCCTATCGGTCGTAGCCAGAGTGAGCTTATCATTGGCGACCGCCAAACTGGTAAAACTGCAATTGCTATAGATACCATGATTAACCAGGGTCGTCAAAAAACTGGCGTGGTGAACATTTATGTGGCTATTGGTCAGAAGTTATCTAAAATTGCGCGCCTTGTAGAGCGCCTCAAAGATGAAGGTGTGATGGATCAAACTATCATCGTGGCAACCGGCCCGAGCGATCCAGCGTCACTACTTTACCTTGCGCCATATTCGGCAACTGCTATGGGTGAATACTTCCGCGACAACAAAGAGCACGCGCTCATTATCTACGATGATTTGACTAAACACGCTGTGGCTTACCGCCAAATGTCACTACTACTCCGCCGTCCACCAGGACGCGAGGCGTTCCCTGGCGACGTGTTCTACCTACACTCTCGCCTACTAGAGCGCTCAGCTAAGCTTAGCGACGATTTGGGTGCTGGTTCACTTACCGCACTTCCTATCATCGAAACTCAAGCTGGTGACATCTCGGCATATATTCCGACCAACGTTATATCTATTACTGACGGTCAGATATTTATGGAAACCGACTTATTTAACCAAGGTATTCGCCCAGCTATTAGCGCCGGTCTATCTGTGAGCCGTGTTGGTGGTGATGCACAAACCAAATCTGTTAAATCTGTTGGTTCTCACCTAAAGCTTGGCTTAAGTCAGTTCCGCGAGCTTGCAAGCTTTGCGCAGTTTGGTAGCGACCTAGACGAAGCAACTAAGCAGCAAATCGAGCGTGGTCAGCGCTTAACTGAGCTTCTAAAACAGCACCAGTACACACCTATGGGTGTGTGGGAGCAAGTGGCGTCTATTTACGCGGTTAACAGTGGTGCATTTGACAAAGTACCTGTAGCGAAAATCCAAGATGCTAAGCTAGCTTACCTAACTCGCCTATGGACAGACCACAAAAAAGATATGCAAGAGCTCAACAAGGGTGACGAAAAAATTAGCGACGAAGCTCCAGTGGCTAAAACCCTAGAAAAAGTTGCCAAAGCCGCAGCGAAAGGCTTCGAGGAGTAGATTGTGTCTAGTACACGCGCTCTAAAAACGCGTATTCGCTCGGTGAAAAGCACCAAGCAGATTACTAAAGCTATGCAGCTGGTGGCGGCTAGTAAAATGCGCAAGGCTCAAGAGGTAGAAAAGGCTTCGGCACCTTATACTCGGCTAGCAAATGAGATTTTGACTCACTTGTCTAACTTAGGTGAAACCGACCGTCACCCGCTATTTAAGAATAAGCCTAGCGTGAAATCACGATTACTTATAGTTATAGCTACAGATAAGGGTCTGGCTGGTGCGTACGATGCCAATGTACTTAAACTCTATTCGAGGCAACTGCTAGACGACCAAGAAGCTGGTGTAAAAACCAAAACTATAGCAGTAGGTCGCCGCGCCAACAGGTTTGTATCTAAACTTAAGGGTGTAGAGGTAGTCGCGGCTTATCAAGACCTACCAGACGACCCAGCTGGTAGTCAATTGCGAGCAATAGTCGATACGGCCATAGAACTATTTATGGACGAGAGTGTAGGTGCCGTAGATGTGGTGTTTACAGAGTTTATAAGTAGCGTGCAGCAGCAAGCCACTATGCAGCGCATATTGCCTGCTGGCTACGAAGTTACAGAGGTAAGCGAGTCGGTTAGTTCGGCTGAGTTTGAGCCTAGCCCCGAGGAAGTCCTAGAGGCTATCACCTACCGCTTGGTAGAGGCTCAGGTGTATCATGCCCTGCTTACCGCACGCGCTAGCGAGTACATAATGCGTATGCTCGCCATGAAAAACGCCACAGATAACGCAACCGACCTGATAGATGATTTAACCCTAGAGATGAACAAAGCTCGCCAGAGCGCCATAACGCAAGAACTGGCCGAAATAAGCGGCGGAGTGGAGGCGATGAAATGATAGACACCAACTCACCAACAGGAATTAGCAAGCGAATAACCACACGAACTACAGAAGGAGAACAATAATGGCAAAGACAGTAGACAAAAAGCAACTAAAAGACGGCAAGATTATAGCTGTTGTTGGTGTGGTTGTTGACGTTGAGTTTGGTGATGACGCTAAGCTTCCGGCTATTTACCACGCCCTACAGGTAGAACTGGACGGCAAAAAAATCACACTAGAGGTAGCGCAGCACCTTGACGAGCACTCTGTGCGCGCAATTGCCCTAAGTAGTACCGACGGATTAAAGCGCGGTCAGGCAGTAGCTAACACCGGTGCGGCCATAAGTGTACCCGTGGGCGATGTAACCAAAGGTCGCATGTTCAACGTTGTGGGTGAGCCTATAGACAACATGCCAATGCCTAAGACTTTTGATGTAGCGCCTATTCACAAAGCTCCACCAGCTCTTACTGAGCAGTCTAATAAAGCCGAAATCCTAGAAACTGGTATTAAGGTTATCGACCTTATAGCTCCACTTACTAAGGGTGGTAAAGCTGGTCTATTTGCTGGTGCTGGTGTGGGTAAAACCGTGCTTATTCAAGAGCTCATCTTTAACATTGCGAAATTCCACAAGGGTAACTCTGTGTTTGCTGGTGTGGGTGAGCGTACTCGCGAAGGTAACGACCTATATCATGAAATGGAAGAAGCTGGCGTGCTACCGCAAACAGCGCTTGTATTTGGCCAAATGAACGAGCCACCTGGAGCGCGTCTACGCGTAGCGCTATCGGGCCTAGCTATGGCCGAAGCGTTTCGTGACAAGGGTCAAGACGTACTACTTTTCGTCGATAACATCTTCCGCTACACACAGGCCGGTGCCGAGGTGTCTGCCCTACTTGGCCGTTTGCCGTCTGCAGTGGGCTATCAGCCCAACTTGCAACAAGAAATGGGTATGCTGCAAGAGCGTATTACGAGTACTAAAAAGGGTTCAATTACCAGCGTGCAGGCTGTATATGTGCCAGCCGATGACATGACTGACCCAGCGCCAGCAACTACATTTGCCCACCTCGATGCTACCATCAGCATGAATCGTGCCTTAACTGAAATCGGTATTTACCCTGCAGTGGACGTGCTTGATAGCACTAGTAATTCACTTGACCCAGAAGTTGTGGGTGAAGAGCACTACCGTATAGCCCGTGAAGTGCAGCGTACTATGCAGGAATACAAGGATTTGCAAGATATAATTGCGATTCTAGGTATGGAAGAGCTATCTGACGAGCAAAAAGCAACCGTAAACCGTGCTCGCCGCTTGCAACGCTTCTTTGCACAGCCTTTCCACGTGGCAGAGCAGTTTACGGGCAACAAGGGTGTGTACGCTAAGCTAGAAGACACTATCAAGGACGCAGCTGATATATTGGCTGGTAAGTACGATAACAAGCCAGAGAGCTGGTTCTACATGGCTCCAGGCCCTCTAAGCGAGAAAAAAGACTAATTTTCTAGTTAAAAAATCAAAACCGCTCCCCTAAAAAGGAGCGTTTTTGATGATATTGATAAAAATACAAAAAAATCTTGAAATCTTCATACATGCGAGTACAATAAAGTATCGAAGTTACAAATAAAATCTAAATACGGAGAATGTATGACATTGGAAACTCTGGCGAGCGAACGCGACGCGATGACTTTGAATTGTGCTATTGGATCAATTGAGGCTGATGAAAGCCAACTAGAACAACTAGATGAAATGACCGAGCGTGTCGAAAGTGGTGAATTTCATACCACTACGGACGTGTTGATTATTTGCGCCTGTGTAGACGGGCGTTGCGACGTACACGGCAATGAACTTTTGCCAAATAGTGCCGGCGGTACTGAGTCTATAATGGTGGCTGACGATTTGACTCACAAGAGATTTGCCGAAAATACCGATGGCTCAACAGCAGCGCAGTATAGGTCTGTACTGGAATTTTTGAGTGAAATGGGCCAGCCTAGGGGGGGGCATACGGCGGTGGAGCTACACGGCGCACCGAGTGGTTGTGGTGCTAACGATAAACTACCAGCCATATATGATTTTATTGCTACGCATGGCGCTGATTTGCGTCGCATGGCTGCTCAGCTAGGAGTTGAGCTAGACGACGCAACCCATGATATGCTCGTATCTAATGCTGTGGGACGCACTCAATTTTCGGACGGCTCTGAATTACTAAATGACTTGAAAACTACGCCAGATGCAAAGGTGGCAGAGCTAGAAGGTGCTCACCGCGAAGTGATAGTAGCCGTTAACACTAAATTTGGCACTACACTTGACCGTGAAGCTTTGCGCGCAGCCTACCCAGATTTGCAGGCATTTAACGTAGATGCCTGGTCATTTGTCACGACTGCTCGCCTACTTACAGATGACCCACAAGAGGCATCTGAGCTCGCTGCGGCCATGACTTACTATAACTTAGCTACAGCTTGTGTACTTGCCGGTAAGTCTATGCGTGTAGTTGTGGTCAAATAGTATACGAAACCCCAGAATATTGCTATAATATAACAGATGAAACTACAACTTGTTACCCTACTGGGCGTCAAAGTCGATGCCGATGTGTACGAAGTAATCTTGCCTACAAAAGATGGTGAGATTGCTGTGTTTCCTGGTCACGAGCCACTTGTGGGCATAGCTGTGTCGGGTGCTATAGCCGTACGCCATAACAAGGGCGATGCTGACAGTTCCCTTGAGTATTTTGCGATATCTGGTGGTGTGATAGAAATCGACCAGCATAACGTACGCGTGCTTGTAGACGAAGCCGATAATGGCGAAGATATCATTGAAGCCGAGAGTAAAGCGGCGCTAGAGCGTGCCCTAAAAATGCGTGAAAATGCTAGTAGTCAGGTAGAAATAGAAAAAGCCAATCAGCTAGTAGACCGTCATGCGGTACGCTTGAAGGTTGCCGACCTCCGTCGTCGACATCGCCACTAGAATATTTATCCCTCAGGTAGTAAAATATAAGTAAGAGCTTAAGCTTAATATTAATATTAATATTATATATGGATCAAGGATCACAACAGATACTTTTGTTTGACGGCGCCGAGGGCACGGTAGAGCCTAGTCCTGAGCGGTTTACTCAGGTTGATTCTTTGGCGCGTGATTTAAGCGCTGGCAAGTACTATGTAAGTACAGCAGAGGAGTTGCCTTATAGGTGTATGGAGGGGCGTCCGTCTAATTCTGCTGTCCCCGCACCTATGAGTGCTGGCGCAACTTTGGGCGTGTATATAGCAGATGAACTTACCGTGCGCGAGTTTACCTCTGTAGATATAAGTATCGAGGGCGGGTTTAAAAATGTCATCAATGATTTGCACAGTCAAAACTTACCAGTGGGCGCACACGACGACGATACACATAGTAGTCCTCAAGATTGTGGCTGTGGCGTATTTGACAATCTACCTAGAATATACGGTATGATTACGCGTAAGCCAGACGTAGTCAAAAAATACGTCGAGATTATTCTTGGTGCGGGCGTGGTGGGTGCTGAGTTGGAGCAGCGTATACTCCGTAATGCTAGTCAGCGTACACAGTTTTCGTATGGAGCAGATATTTATAATGTTATAAAAAATATTGATACCGTACATAGCGAAACATTGCATGGTGATAACCGCGAAGCCGTGCTGGTATTTAACTGGCGCGATGGCCAAGTACTGTCGGCGGCGGCAGTTGCGGGTGTTTATAGCGACTTACAGGTATTTAGTGTCGATGTATGGTCTATCATAAAAGCTTGCGAGAAATCCAGTAAAGACCCTAGAAATATTGGCCCTATGATAATAGGTATGATGTACTTCAACGTGGCGGCTAGTCTAGTGTTGGCCGGCCCAGCTACTCGCCTAGTTGTTGTAAAGTAGATAAAGCTTATGCTAAACTTTATACGTATATAACGTACATAAATATATGAATTTTGCTCAGCTTACTAGGTATAAATATTTTTGGCCAATAGCCATAGTTGTCGCTGTACTGATATTTTTTGGTGTAGCAGCTTTGTTTAATACACTAGGCATAACTGGCAATTCAAACGTAGCGCGCCAAGTAGATAATACTAAAACCGTAGCTACCAAAGATGACATAGAGCAAAATATAGATGCACTGGGTACATCGGTGCGACAATCGTTGCAAGATCACGCAGCCGCAAAGGCGGCACTAGCTGATAATCAAAATAGAATAAAAGTATCTTACTAAGGGGGCAAATGGAACCGACTTACAAAACAGATAATAGTGCAAGATCACGACGGCCAATAGTCATAGCGGCGGCGGCAGTTTTGGTATTTGTGGCTTTGATTATACTTACGGTTGTTATGTTTGCAAACAATGACACCAAAAAGATTACAAACGTAGCAGACCAGACACCCGAAACAAGTAGCGTGGCTACAAAAAGCATGATAGACAAGAATTTATCTACTACAAAAGATAGTTTACAGCAGGCTTCGCTAGATCAAGCGGCGGCCAAAGCGGTGATAGCAAATAACAATAACGCGCAGGTCAAGGTGGGGCAATAATATGAGGTACTTAAAAAATAATATTAGATTATACGTATCTAGCTTCGTATTGGTGTTTGTGTCGGCACTGACCGCGGCGTATGCGCCACTTAATGCTGTTTCTTACGCTCAGTCATCAACCGGCAAGCTCAAAACAGCCCTTAGTTCGAGCGACCAAACTATCAAAGACAAGACTATTGCTGAGCTCGAGCGACGCATATCCGAATATACGGAAACCCTCAAAAGTCTTGAGGTGAATGTGTCTATCAGTAAAGATAAATCTACATTTGCGCTATGCGGTCAGTCTGCTAGCACCAAGGAGCAAAAGTGTGAGTCTACCTCTATAGAGTCTCAAACTACAGATAAGTCCAAGGAGCAAGACTGCAATAACGCAGCCCAGAATACGGCAGCTTGCGGTAAGACAGTTAAAGGCTCGGACTTCAAGATTGTAGGTAGCGATAACGGTGTGGCTCCCCTTAAGCTCCAGGACGGCTTTAAGGATAAAGTGAAGGAATACCTTAAAACACTCGTAGATCAGCTAAAAAGTACTTTAGAAAAGGTCAAGAGCGCAGATACATCTGAACTCGTGCAGAGTTTGGCGAAAAACGTAGATGGTCAGTATGGCATAGATCAGCTCACTCAAGTGTCGGCATCTATTACACAGGCTGTAGACTCTATGAGTGGCGTGTATGAAAATCTCAAGACGACATTTGATAATTTACAGGGTCAGTTTACTGCATTTAAGGCTTGCACTACTGGTGTGATTAAGGGCGATACTACGGCTAAAATAGAGATGGGTTCTAATACTATAGAGGTAGAATGTGGCGAATTTAATTTAAGCGGCGAAAACTCAACTGCTGAAATTAAGGCTCAACTAGATAATCTATCTACTATGATGTCTACCGTGTCCTCTGTTACAGCTTCGTCAGTCGGCTTGCTATCAACCCTTATGAGTACGTTTAGTAGCACCCTAAGCGGCTTTAGTAGCTCTGATAGCAACGGCACAGGTCTTAGTGGTCTTGGCAATTTAGGTAGTCTATTGAGTGGCTCTGGCCTAGACAAGTTAACGGGCAGTAGCTCTAGCCTTACTGGACTTATGAGTTCATTTACTGCTATTTCTTCTCAGTTAGACCTTGCAAATAGCATGTCATCTACTAGTGTTGGCGGCTTGCAAAATATATCTAAGCTAATCAACAAATAGTTCAACACTCGCCAAAATACCGCGTACTTCGTCGGTATTTTGGCAGTGCATTAGCTGGTCGCGTAGCTCGGCGGCGCCAGGTATATCACGTACGTATATCTTAAAAAACCTTTTGAGGGTATCAAACGGTCTGTTCATTTGACTCTGGTATTTATCGTACAGATCTAGCTGTAAGTGTAGTAGCTCAAATAGCTTTGCTGGTGTTTTGGCCGCTTCAGCATCTGGCGCAAACGCAAATGGATTATGGAACACGCCGCGGCCAATCATTACACCGTCTACGCCGTATTTTTCTATTAGTTTTAGTCCGTCGGCGCGAGTTTCTATGTCGCCGTTTATAGTGAGTAGCGTGTGCGGCGCTATCTCGTCGCGCAGTTGCTTGATATCACCTATTAATTCATAGTGGGCGGGCACTTTGCTCATTTCTTTTTTGGTGCGTAGGTGTATGGTGAGGTTGGCTATATCTTGGCGTAGTAGGTGCGCCAGCCATTCTCGCCATTCATCTATGTAGGTGTAGCCTAGGCGTGTTTTGGCACTTACTGGGAGTCCGCTAGTTTTGGCGGCGGCTATTATGGCCGCGGCATTTTCGGGCGTACGTATCATGCCTGCCCCGCCGCCGCTTTTGGTGGCGCTACTATCTGGGCAACCCATGTTTATGTCTATAGCATCGTAGCCCAGCTCGCGTGCGTGAGCCGCTAGTTTTGCCATAGATTCTGGGTCAGCACCCCATAAATGCGCTACTATCGGGCTTTCATCGTCGGTTTTAACCAGTCTGCCCCCTATAGCACGGTCACCAGCGTGCGCCCAGCCAGTGGCGTTGGTGAATTCTGTAAACACCACATCTGGTGGTGCTGCGGCTTTAACAACGTGGCGAAACACCACATCTGTAACAGCCTCCATGGGGGCTAGTATAAAAAACGGCTTTGGTAGGTCGTCCCAAAATGATTTCATATGCTTATTATAGTTTAAATGCCCGCCTGATGTTAGGCGGGCGCTGAGGGCTACCAGTTACCCCAGGATTTTGATTTGTCCTTGGCTGCTTCTTTGAGCGCTGCGCGGGCGGCGCTGCCGTCGATGCCTGCTACTTTTGCCTGAGCTCTGCAGAGGTCGAAGTCGCGGCGTGAGCCTTCGCCAGAAGCGACGTTGCCGATTGCTCGGTCAACTTCGGTGCTAGTGGCCACCAATACTCCTAGTTGTTGCTGGTTATTCACTATTTTAAGTGAATAGTCGGGGTGGCGGGATTTGAACCCACAATCTCCTCGCCGGTGGGCAAAGTATTTTGCGCAGTTAAACTACACCCCGTGTGTTACCACTACCCCACTATACGCTATAAATACTTACCAGTCAATATATCGTCTTCAAATGCAATAATGCCTTTGATATTTTGCTCGTAGCCAGAAGTGTCTGGGAATATTTGGTTATTTATGAGTTTCCATATGCCAGATATTAGGTTTTTGAATCGTTCGAGTTCTTCGCTGTCGATGTCGTTGATGGTAAGGTCGTTTATGGCACCAGCTTTGTCGGGCTCAACGAATTGTAGCACTCCCTGGGTCATATGGTAGTCGTGCCAATCACGTGATTGCTCTACTAGTAGCTTGTAGAATAGTAGCTGCTGGCGGTACTTGTGCGATTTCACTTTATCGAAGTCGGAGCCTTTACCCCAGTCGGTCAGAGATTTACCGGTTTTGTAGTCAGTCACTATGGCTGTTTTGGCGGTCTTATCGAATTCTACGACGTCTAGTTTGCCGGTTAGCTTAGCCTCGCCTACCAATACGCCTTGGTTGCTAAAGTTAATTTCGGCTTTTTGTGCAGGGTTAAACGAGTCACCTTTGGCGCGCATAAATGCTTGCAGTGCTTCGCAGCCTTTTTGGGTGTACATTTTGCGCTCTTGGTCGGTAAAAGCTAGGCGTGCAAGCTGTGTTTCAAAGAGATTTACTACATCTTCTTCGGGCAGTAGTGAGCCGGTAGAGGCAAGGTGGTCGTGGACTTTTTGCAACGTGTTATGCACCACCGTGCCGTAGCTGGCACTAGCACTTGGGGCGCTCGGGAAACGTAGTAGCGAATTTAGCAGGAAATGCTGTGGCCCGCCCGATGGTACGTCTATGAAGTTATTTACATGGGTGGCGCTGAGTTTGTAGCTATTCATCATCGGTGCTAGGTAGTCGCGCATGGTGATTTTGGGTACGTTTACTATTGGTGCGTACCATTTATGCTCGGCGGCTTCTTGCTGGGTGACTAAGCTACCGCTATCTTCTATGGCGCTGAGTTTTATAGGGTTGCCTAGTAGGAATGACGCCATGAGGGTTTCTTTGGCATCGTCGTTTTCGGTGGCGTAAGATACATGTAGCCCACGGCGCGCGCGGGTCATGGCTACGTAGAATAGCCTGAGGCGCTCATCGTAGCTGCCGGTGTTTTTCTGCAGGCGCAAGTGCGGCGGGAACGCTATGCCGCCGCTGCGACTACGAGCTTTTTCACCCCACATGGTATCGGTGGCGTTGAGTATAAACACGTGGTCAAACTCTAGCCCTTTTGACCCGTGTGCACTCATAAGTTGTACGCTGGCTTCGTCTGTGCCTATGTGCCTATAGCTAGTGATTTCGGTTTTTGTTTCACGGTTTTCATCTATAAATTCTAGTAAATCGCCTATGCGTGCTGTTGATGCGTCTTTGGTGTGCTCGCGCAGGTGACGACGCAAGGTTGAGAGGTTTTCTAATTGTTTGGTGTAGGCGGCTAGGTTTGTGTTTTCGTCTGGTGTACCAAAGAAATAGGTTTTTATAGGAGAAGTGTACTCTTCGGTTACGGTAGTATTGCCTATTAGTACGTCTAACATTCGTTCTAATGGCAGGTGTAGAGTCTCTTTGGCGGCGGCTATTATCCAGTTATACAGGTCTTTGGTATCTGGGCGCTCGCCGAGCGTTACTAGCCAAAAGTCATTGTTTTTGTACGATGCTAGGCTAATTTCCCAGAGCGTTTCGGGCTTTATGCCCATGGCTGGGTGTGCTAGTAGCTCTGGCATGAGCGAATTGGCCAGGTCGAGGTTTATGATGCCGAGATTGTGTACGATGCGCGCCAGTAGCTCAATAACTTGCACTACTTCGTCGTCGAGTATGTTGTCGCGACGGTCGTAGCTTATGGGTATGTCGCTATCTGTTAGGTAGCTCAGCATAGATACCAAATCGGCATGTTTTCTTGCTATTATGGCTATTTCGCTGGGTTTTACGCCACTATCAAGCAGCTTGCGTACGGATTTGGCTACCCAGTCACGTTCTAGGTGCGAGGTAGTATGTTGTACTATCTCGAGATTTTCAGGCGTCTGGCTTGATTTAGCGACCAAGCTTTTGTCGAGTTCGGGTATGCGGCGCTCTAGGCGCTCGTCACCTTGTATTATCACCTCGCGCGCGCCATCTAGCACCGGCTGTACAGAGCGGTAGTTTTCGGTGAGTGTGATGAACTTTGCCGACGCGTAGGTGTCGCGAAACGACAATATGTTGCCTACATCGGCGCCCTGAAAACCGTAAATTGCTTGGTCGTCGTCGCCTACTACCAAGATATTCGGGTTGCCTTCGTTCACTTCATTGTCTGTTAAATTGTGTAATATACGCATTTGAGCCAAGTTTGTGTCCTGGAACTCGTCTACCATGATGTACTGGTATTTTTCCTGTAAATCGTAGCGCAAATCGCTATTCACCTCTATAGCGTGCACCACTTGCATAATCATATCGTCGTAGTCTAGGAGTTCACGTTTTTGCATGGTTTCAAGGTATTTGCCGTACACGTAGCACAGGCTACGTAGTTTTGGCATGTCTTTGGCCACTTTTAGTACTTGCGACTTATCGTAGTCGGCTGTAAGCCATTGTTTTTTCCACTCTGTTATAGGTGGTGTCAATTTGGGGTGTTCGGCTGATTGTACGCTGGCGTATTGCATACTTCGCACCAGAACGTCCCTAAAGGTCCCTATGTCGCTCATAGGTGTCGCCTCGTCTATTACCTTGATTTGCTCCAAAGCCTCGTCAAACTGCCCTATAGTGCCCTTGGCTACGCGCCCGGCAAATACTTCTTTGAGTAATTTATTGGCTATATCTATAGTGCCCTGTGACGCGTCTAGGAGTATCTGGAACTCCGAATCTGTCAAACCTGCGCGCTTGAGGTCTGAAATAGCACCTAAAATGTCACTTATAGAGGTGTATTGGCCATTCATGCGGCTTTTTAGGGGGTCGCCTTCTTTGAGCTCATCTAATATTTCAGTGAGTATACGGTGGCGTTCTAGGTCGTCTGCCGGGGTAAAATCGGCGCCATTGTAGAAATACTGGCGGTAGCGCCCCATAATTTCGGTGCCAAAAGAGTGAAATGTAAATATCGACACGCGTGCGGCGTCGCGGCCGATTATGTCGCGCAGGCGTTTTTGCATGGCTATCGAGCCGGCGTCGGTAAAGGTAAGGCATAGGATGTTTTCGGGCAAAATGTCGGTTTTTTGTAGTATATTGGCCGCACGCATGCCTAAAAGCTCGGTTTTGCCGGTACCGGGGCCGGCTATTACCATCACTGGGCCGTCTAGGGTGTCTACAGCACGCCGTTGGCTGGCGTTTAGCTTGTCTAAGCGCTCTTCGAATGTCATTAACTATAGTATAGCTTATTTAGGCTGCTTTTTGGCTGGTAGTCATGTTGATGTCTATGATTTCGCGCAAGGCGTGACCAGTAAGCTCGCGTGCGGCCTTTTCAAGATGTAGTGCGCGTGACGATGCTTCGGCGTGTTCGTACCATTCGTCGTGGTACTGCTTGCCTATGCAGCTAAAGTGTCCGCCCCATGGAGCGCTTGGGTTGCTAGGTTTTACGTCCACTTTTACGTAAGGGTATTCCGCGTATAGGTCTGGCCATTTTTTGGCAAAACTCATGCGGTCGCCGCGCTGTACCTTTATGTCGCCGACGTCGGATTTATCTTCGGCGTCGCGTATGGCTGTGCCGGTGTCCGAGGCTAGTAGTGCCAAGCCCTCTTTGATCTGCTGGGTAAGGCCTCGCACCGAAAATACATCTAGCATGTCGTACATTTGCAGGAATTCCGTAGGGCTTAGCTCTAGGCTTTTAGATGCTTCCACCTCGTTTATAGCTAGCCTTACAAGGTTGCTTGGCTGCAGCATACGTACGCCATCAGATGGAAATGGTATGCATGGCACCATGGAGTAGTTGTATAGCATGCGTTTACCGTATTTGCCAGCGCGTTTTTGTAGTAGATTGGATAGCATGGCTCCGCGTGAGGTGCCCTGGCCAGTCAAGTTATCGGGGTCATAGTTAAACCTCATGGCATAAAAAGCATGTATAGCTAGCATGTCGTCGGCGGTGCGGGCTAGTGTGTTAAACCTATCAAGGTTTTGCTGAACACCTACAAATATAGATGGCCGGTGTAAGTCTAGAGCCAGCTCGGTGTCACGTTCTTCGTACATTTTGCCGTATTTAGTAGTCCAGGCGCTGCCTTCGAGAACTAAAATATCCGAGCCTGGATACTGACGATTGTCAGGGTCAATTGCTCGGATTTTATCGGATTCTATATCGTTGATTGTGGCGACGTATTTTATGCCATCGTCCATTTCTATTAGCTCGGTATAGGTGGTAAGGCCAGAATATTTACGCT
>JAGQND010000017.1 GCA_020428265.1 Candidatus Saccharimonadota bacterium
TATACAGCGGTGTCTTGGTGTCTTGCTGAGCATAAAAACTACGAGCGCATATAAAGTATATAGAGCGAAATAGTATAGCTATAGCCAGCGACCCTAACAGCCCAGCCATAAGAGTGTTACCGCCCGGCTTGATAAAGTTCACCAAGTAGCCACGCGTAATAAAAGTAATGACAGCCACCGGCATAGCGAGCCACACAATCACACGGATGATAGACTGCAGCTCACTCTTGAACAAATCCGTCCGCCCCTGGCCTAGACGCTCCGTCATTTTAGGAAACGCTGCCGTACTAATGGCCACACCTATGAGGTTTATCGGTGCCATATGTAGTACCGACGCTTGGTTGTATGCAGCTAGCGTACTACTAGCCATGCGCGACGCCAAGTTGGTCTCCACAATTCCCACCATATAGTCCATACCTTGGTCTATAGAGCGTGGCGGTAGTAGTTTAAGCACTTGCCGGAATCCTTTGTTGCGCCAATATATTTTAAAACTATAGTCTATCCCTAGGCCCACCATACCAATAGTACTCACGAGTAACTGCAATACAGATCCAAATGCCACACCCAGCGCTACGCCCATTATGCCGCCCTCGAAAACCTGCCAGCCAAATATATTGATACCATTTGTAAACCATACAATACCAGTAATAATACCGATGTTGTACAGAATCGGCGCCATGGCAAAAAACGTAAATCGCCCAACCGCCTGCTGAATACTAGACAGCACAGTGGCTATAGCAAACAAGAACGGATTTACCGCTATAACACGCATCATACTGGCCGCCAATGCTACACCAGACTCACTTAGTCCTGGTGCTATTATGTATCGTATAAGTGGCTCGGCAAAAATAATTATAAGTACACTCGCCACCAGTGTAAGCAGTGCCATAAAGTTGAGCAAGCTAGTACTTAACTCCCAAGCAGACTTTTTGTTACCAGTTGCCAAGCGTTGGTTGAATACTGGTATAAAACTCACGCTCAAAGCGCCCGAAACCAATATGAAAAACATAAAATCAGGTACCGTAAATGCCGCTATATATGCGTCGTAGCCTGTAGGGTAGGTGTCGAAATACGTCGCGTTGAGTAGGCGCATACGAAAAAACCCAAATAGTAGAGATATAAGAGTAGACCCAGCAAGCAAACTAGCGGCTAGCTTTACAGATAACCGCCTATTTGCTCGTGCGACTGCGCTACGTACTCGACCCATTTTACCTATGCCTTAGCTGCGTGTAACTCGGCTTCCTTTGGTAGTTTAGTGTGTTTCAACACTTCTTCAACTTCATCTTCTTCTAGAGTTTCTTTTTCTAGTAGCTCTTTAGCTAGTTTGTGCAAACCATCCATGTTAGCCTTTAGTACTATTTCAGCACGCTTAGAAGCTTCTTTCATGAGCACTTCTACTTCGCCGTCAATTTCCTTAGCAGTATCGTCACTATATGGGCGCTCATGAGTGATTTTATCAAACACCATGCCACCATTATCTTCGTGGAATACTTGGTCGCGCAGCTTAGTACCCATACCCTGCTCTATCACCATATCGCGAGCAATTTCGGTTGCCTTGCGAAGGTCACTACCAGCACCAGTTGTTATGCCGTCATCACCGTAAATTATTTTCTCGGCTACACGGCCACCAAGTGCCCGCGCTAGTATGTCCTTAAACTCATACACGTTGGTATAGCTTTTGTCTTCGGGGGGCAAGAACCATGTTACGCCACCAGTACCACCACGTGGGATTATAGTTACCTTATGCACAGGGTCGCTATCTGGAAGTACATGCCCTACTATGGCATGGCCAGCCTCGTGGTAAGCGGTAAGTTCTTTTTCTTTCTCGCTCATCACCTTCGCTTTGCGCTCAGGACCTATGGCCACCTTTTCAAATGCAGAAGTTATATCGGCATTAGTTATCTTTTTGCGATTGTCACGCGCAGCTATTATGGCGGCTTCGTTAGCTATGTTTGCTAAGTCCGCACCGCTACTACCGGCAGTTTTAGCAGCTAGCTTATCTAGGTCTACGCTACCGTCAGTTGGCTTGTTTTTGAAATGAACCTTTAGTATGGCTTCGCGGTCTTTACGCTCAGGTAGCATTATGTTTGTGCGTCGGTCAAATCGGCCCGGACGTAGCAAAGCTGGATCTAACACGTCAGCGCGGTTGGTTGCGGCTAGCACTATTACATTTGTACCCGTTTCAAAACCATCCATTTCAACTAGTATCTGATTAAGAGTTTGTTCACGCTCGTCGTGACCACCACCCATACCACTACCACGGCGGCGACCCACGGCATCGATTTCGTCTATGAAGATTATAGCCGGAGCATTCTTTTTGGCCTTAGCAAATAAGTCACGCACGCGGCTCGCACCCACACCTACAAACATTTCTACAAATTCCGAGCCACTTATAGATAGAAACGGCACATTCGCTTCGCCAGCCACGGCACGTGCCAGCATAGTTTTACCAGTACCAGGACTACCTACAAGTAGTACACCCTTAGGTATTTTAGCGCCAAGTTCTTGGTATTTCTTGGGGTGTTTTAGGAAATCAACCACTTCTTCTAAGTCTTGCTTGGCGTTGTCGTTGCCAGCTATGTCGTCGAATACAACCTTTTCTTTGTCCATGCCATATAGGCGTGCCTTAGACTTACCAAACCCAAGTGCTTGATTGTTCTGACCCTGTGCCTGACGCATCATAAACACAAAGAATCCAGCTATAAGCACGACTGGCACTATAATAATCGCCAAATTCCATAGTGTTTCACTAGTGGTAGATGGCGGAGTGTCATCTAGTGTGGACTTCGCATCGTTATTGAGTACGTTTTCGCGTAGTAGCGTAGCCACGCCACCCTGTACGTATGATTTTTGAGTCGGTTTATCTTCGCCCTTAGGTGTAATTTTTAGGTCGTTACCCGAACCCTCAATTTTCTTAATTTCACCCTTATTGGCCTTTTCGATAACCTGCGCCACCGGCACGTCCTTGAGTGGCTCGTGCGGCATAGCCACCGCGTAAGCCGTAAGAACTGCAAATATAATAATTGCCCAAAATAGGCTTATTCGTGTCCAGCTAGTTATCCGTTTTTTAGGAGGTAAATTTTTCGATGCCATACTATCAGAATGTTTCCTTTCGCGCTCTCGTAAATTGGCGTAATATCTCTATATATAATATCACCTATGAGTTAGCTTGGTCTACCTGATTTACAGTAAAAGTCTTCTTTTTCATAACTATATACACACCCGCCCCCACTTCGTACTTTTTGCCCGCAGGCAACGTCTTGACCGCCAGCAGTGCCTGAGCCAGCTGTGGACGCGTAAACCTCTTGCTAGTAGTTTGCTCCAGATACACCCTTAGCACCTCCGTAGCCTCTTTTACGGGGCTCATGATAAAAAAGTGCCTGCTAGGAGCCTCAAAATCAACGTATTTTTGTGATTCTCCGTGCACTTGTCGCTTAATATCCATCTGTCGCATGTAAAAATCATAGAATTCCCGCTTAGTTTCATCGTCCATAGCCCTTAAGCGCTTGCGGTAACGGTTACGCAAGTACTTATCACTACTATTAGTACTATCTTCATGCCAGATTAAATCATGCCTCTTAGCGTAGTCGAGTATCTCCACCTTGGTCATATGTAGTAGTGGGCGTTCCACATCCGGTGAGTCTAGCACCGCCAAGCCACGCCACCCTGTGCCACGCTCCAAATTCATAGCTATAGTCTCTATCACGTCATCTAGGTGATGGGCGGTAAGTATAGCCTTGGCGCCATGCTCTCGCATAACTTCGCGCAGGAATTTATAGCGTCGTTCGCGGGCATATTCTTCACTAACATTTTGACCAAGTTCTTCGCGTTTTTTTGAGTAGTCAAATTGACAAACTTTTGCAAGGTTCGAAACAAACGCTTCGTCCTCTGTTGAATCACTCCTAATGCCATGGTCAAAATGTGCCACTACAAACTCAGAATTTGAGTAACTTTTTAACTCTTTTTTGGTGAGCATTTTGAGTAAAACTACCGAGTCTACTCCACCGCTTACTGCCACTACATATTTAGTCATTACTACCAGTATACAATCTACAAATACCTAGTGCTACCAAAGGGTATCTTTGTTTTTATAATTCTATTAGTCGGCAAGGTATTGGCTGCATGTATAGTGCGCTCACCATAACGATAATTTATTTCGTCTACCGCCCCTGTTATAGCCTTGCTCCGCACATACTCATCGGCAAACAAACTTAGCTGATTGTCTTCGCCATCACTCAGCAAATACACGTGCACATTTATATCCCGTATATCCGGTGGAGCACTCATAAATAGCCGCTTAGCCAGAGTGTATATAGTATCGTTGCTAAAAAACGGCACCTGCGACACAAACTGCGCATGCCAGTAGTTGCGCCGCTTATCTCCCGTCATACCAAAAGTCCGCGTACCCACGTATACGCCACGCGCACTCATACCTTGCGCCCGCAAGCGCTCGCCCACCGATTCGCACAGGTTATGTAGTCGCTGCAGTATTTCGTCAAAACTCATGGTAAATCCGTCTAGCACAAACTGGCGCCCTATTCTTTTAGTTTGCGTCTCCACGTCATCTACCTCCCAACCGCGCAGTCGCTGGTGCCACAAGTCGCCGTTGACACTCATAAACACCATTTTATGCAGCACCTCGGCCGGTGTATCCAAAAACTGTAGCGGATTCATAATCCCCACGCTCTCCAGCCTTTCGCGGTTCCGCTCAGCTATACCCGTCAGGTCGGTAAGTTTCATACCGGCATACACCTTACGCAAATTATCAGCCGTTATCACGTCTAGTCCGTCGGGCTTATGCAGCCCGGCCGCGGTTTTGGCCAGAAACCTATTAGTCGCTATCCCTACATTGCAACGCATAGCCCCACCCACCTCAGCCTTCAGTCGCGCCTTCACCTCCAGTCCCACCTGCTCCAGGGTGCGACCCGATAGCAAGTGGCCAGGTGCTTGCTTAAAATCTATCACCCCTTCATCGATACTTTTCATAGACACACTCGCCGAATAACTATTCATAATATCCAACAACTTATGGTACACATAGCGGTATTTTGGCGGGTCGGTCTCGGTCACCACCAGGCCGCGACACAGCCGCTTAGCATCACTTATACGCATACCAGTTTTCACTCCATGAGTCTTAGCCTCATAGCTAGCAGTTATCACCATAGCATCACCAGCCAGCCGATTTACCACCGCCAGCGGTCGCCCCCGCAACCTTACCCTAGCTTGCTGTTCCACAGTAGCAAAACAACTATTTAGGTCTATGTGCATCACCATCGGCTCAGCGTCATTTATACTTTCACGCAAATTCACAGCCTATCTCCCATACGCGTCAGCTGCCAAGTTAAGTGCTCGCTATCAAATTCTATTCTGTAATCTGCCGCACCGTCCGTCACATCAAACACATGTATAGTGCGCTTACCCTGTACAGTCGGGTGCCGTAGGCCTATCTCGCTCACCACCACCTCGCGTCCATTTGGCCGTCGAAACTTTACTGGCTCACACGGGTTTAACCCCACGCCAAATCGCGCTATTACATCTATTCTTTCGTTCAAGGTAGTTTCATCAAACATCGTTAGTAGTCTCCAAATTATATTTAGAAAACGATTTGAATTGTTCGCCCGTTCCGTGTGCCCGTTTCTAGCACTGGACCGAAGACGATATTTGATGAAATCTAGCCGGAGGGACGCCTGGCAGCGAGTGCCGGTGTGTATCGCGGAGATACATATAGTATAGCGTATAATAGGGCCATGAGAAACCAGCACGCGGAAATACCCGAGCACCTACAAGAGCGCTGGGCCGAAGTTACCGAAGAGCTACAGCAGGCCAGCCAAGAGCTTAATATTGCCAACGAGCGTTACCGCGCCGCCGTGCTTGCGCGCATAGCCATAGTTGCCGAGCTAAACGGCGAGATTTGACCATAAGCGCAGTTGTGATAAACTGGAAATACTTAACAGTAATAAATGGTGGGCAGGAGGGTTTTGCATATGCAATTCGTAGATAAATACCGCTGGCCAATCATCGCTGGCATCATAGTAGTATTACTCGGTGTAACACTTTACCTAGGGGGTAACAAAGACACCGACAAAGCCGACAGCAACAAAGAATCGTCGCAAACAGCCGAGCAAAAGCAAGCTGAAGAACAAAAAGCTAAAGAAGAAGCCGCTAAAACTGGCGAAACAACCGTAACTGCAGCCGAGGGTGACTCTTACACTGTACTTTCTCGCCACGCTGTAGCACAGTATGCCAAAGACGCTGGCGTAACAGTAACCCCAGCTCAAGCTGTAGCTGCCGAGACATTCCTAACTCAAGATGCAAACGCGCCAGAGCTTGAGGTAGGCCAAAAAGTTACCGTAAACAAAGCCGATGTGGCGAATGCCGTCAAAAAAGCCCAAGCGCTAAGTGCCGACGAGCAAGCTGCCTGGGAAGTTTACGTACCATACGTCGACTTTAACGCTTAAATATTAAGCGTCTGCAAGTGCAAGCACCACGCGAGATAGTAGTAGTTCATACCTCTTGCGTGTGCTTTCGCTCTGCATCACGTACTCACGCACGTCGCTGTCCACTGGGGCTGGCTCAAACACTTGGTCGTCGGGATATTGACCCCTGCTTACATCTAGTACTTTGCTACCCATTAGCACGTTGCGGTAGTGTGTTTCGCGCTTGCCATCACGTATCGTTGCCAATCTTTCCAGCTGTCCGCCCAGCATATCCTGCGCCACAAGCGAGCTTGGTACACATTGCCCAAGCGCCGGATTCTCATCGTTCCACTCATCTGGGCTTGCCGAAGTTTCACTACTCCAGCCAGCCTGTATAGCTGTCACAACTCGCTCGACACTGTGTTTCATATGCTAATTATACCCCATATGCGAGACAAGGCTATCGCCCTGCAGGCTCCTTCGTTCGTTTGCATAGAAAAACGGCCACACAAGGTGACCATTTTTCTATGGTAGCACTGACAAGGATTGAACTTGTGACCTTAGGCTTATGAGTCCTACGCTCTAACCAACTGAGCTACAGTGCCGCAAATGCAAAGACCATTGTAACAGATAGCTCAGGGTTTTTCTAGACCTTGGTGCGCGCGAATATTATAACTCGACGCCAGATAGCCGCTGCTCACGACTAGCAACAAACGATTGCAACTCACTAGAGCTACGTGGTCGGTTCCATGTCGCTAAACTGAGAGAGCGAAATGCCTCTTCAAATTCAGCACTTTTATTAGAAATAATTTTAGTCATTGTGGTGGACCTTCTTTCTTTTGATTTGTTTTTTTGTTTTTATGAATGGCTTACTCTTAATGTACCACATATGCCGCAAAAAAGCAATAGCATTTTGCCAAAATCTTAGACTTTTTTGCCCTGCTACCATGCCCATATCTATACTACCAGTGTTAACTATGCTAAAATAACCGTAAAAGGTATAAAATAAACATATGACAATAACCGAAGCTATCGTACCCCTCGCCATCATAACCTTTGCTGCCCTATGTCACGCTAGCTTTCAGCTAAGCACTAGTATGCTTACTATGCTCAGCGGCCACGCTATAGGTCGCCAGACCGCCAGGCGCAAACTAGCACGGCTTATCACCGCGTTTATACTTGGCGCAGCAGCCACTACCGCCCTGCTACTCAGCACCTTGGCATTCTGGCTAGACCGCACATTTACACATAGTATACCTCTGTACGTATGGTCTATCGCCACTGGCTTAGCAGTAGGCGTAGGCATATCTGTGTGGCTTATATACTACCGCCGCAAACCCGGCACCACTCTGTGGATTCCACGCGGTTTTGCCAACCTACTAGCTCGCCGGTCCAAAAAAGCCGACACCAGCGCCGAAGCCTTCACCCTAGGTTTCACAGGTGTAATAGCCGAAATACTATTTGTAATAGCTCCGCTCACCATAGCAGCACTAATACTGCTACGCCTACAGCCCGGGTGGCAACTAGCGGGCGTAGCGCTATACACCCTACTAGCCATAACACCGCTACTTATAGTTAGTAGCTTAGTAAGCATGGGCCAAAAACTCAGCCGCATACAAAAATGGCGCGAGGCCAACAAGCGCTTTTTGCAGTTTATCGCCGGAGCAGGCCTAATAGTCCTAGGCGCATACATCTACGTAGACCACATACTAGCCGCCACCGCGCTAGGCCTAGGAGAACTCTAATGCCACTTGCAGTAGATGTAGTCAAACGCTATGGTCGCCGCCCTATGGAGAAATTCGACGAGAGCAAGCTCAAGCAAAGTATTTATGCCGCTTGCCTAAGCATCAAAACACCCGCCGGCGAGGCAGATTCCACCAGTAGCGCTGTAGTAAAATCCGTCATAGTGTGGGTGGGTGCCCGGCCTACCGTCACCAGCAGCGACATCCGACGCGTCACCAGTACACACCTAGAGCGCTTTCACCCCGACGCAGCATATATATACCAACATCAGAAATCAATATTATAAGGAGATACCGTGGCTAGAAATAAATTCGACTTCGACCTCATAGTAATCGGCAGCGGCGCCGGTGGTAGCAGTGCAGCCACTATAGCTGCGCGCGACGGCAAACGTGTGGCCATAGTAGAAACTGACACTTTTGGCGGCACCAGCCCCAACTGGGGTGACATACCCACCAAGTCGCTACTACACGCCGCCCACCTGTACGACGACGTAAAATCCGGCGGAGCATTTGGCCTACGCGCCAGCGCACTAGGCTACAATTTCCTCTCTATTCAAGCCTGGAAATCCAACGTACTCAAAAAAATCGGTGCCGGCGACAGCAAACGCAACTTCGAAGCTGATGGAGTCACCACCTTGCATGGCCAAGCGCACTTTTTGTCACCGCACGAAATAACCGTCAACCGCCAAACATACTCCGCCGAAAACTTCCTAATAGCCACTGGCGCGCACCAGGCCATACCAGACATCACGGGCATAGGCGACATAGAACTAACCACCTACCGCTCGCTACTAGAGGCCCCACGACCACCAAAATCACTATTTATCATAGGTGGTGGCCATATAGCGCTCGAAATAAGCGAGCTATTTGCCATATTTGGCACCAAAGTTTACATAGCCGAAGTAGCCCCACACCTACTGCCAGCCTACGACTCCGAAGTTGGTGAGCTCATAGGGCCATACTTCGAAAAACACAAGGGCATGACCGTACTTACCAAAACTAAGGTAGTAGCAGTAGAAAAAGAAAACATCGCCAAACGCGTAATATTTAACCGTGGAGGCCAGGAACACAACGTGCGCGTAGACGAAGTGTTAGTAGCCGCTGGCCGCCTACCAAACGTAGACATAGGCCTAGATAACGCCGGCGTAGACTACACTGCAAAAGGCATAAAAACCAACGAGTTCCTGCAAACAACCGCCAAGCACATATACGCTGCCGGCGACGTACTCGGCCACAACGGCTACACTCACACAGCCCTGCTAGAAAGCCGCGTAGCCGTAAACAACATACTATCTAGACACAAATACATACCAGAGTACGAAGCCACACCACGCGTAATATTCACCAACCCCTCTATAGCATCGGTCGGCCTCACCGAAGACGACTGCATACGCCGCGACCTACAAGTACGCAAGGCTACGGCTCCACTCAGCATCATTATGCGCAGCAATACCAGCAACTTTAGTGATGGTTTCGTAAAGCTCATCACCGACAAAAAAGGTGTACTAATAGGCGCAACCATAGTGGCGCCACATGCTGGCGAGATGATCCATGAGCTCGCACTAGCCATCAAATACAACCTCACAGCCACTCAGGTGGCTAGCACTCCACACGCATTCCTTACCTGGAGCGAAGCTATCAAAGCAGCAGCAAACAAGCTAAGCTAGCACCACTACTTTTGACTTTTTATAATATTTATGTTAATATACTATCGTAACTCGGGGTAATCCGCCGCGAGATTGTTCGCCCTACCCAAAAGTTAGGCAAAGCCATGCCCAGCAAAGAAGACAAAGCCGAAACCGCACAAATCGAAGTTAAGAAGCAGAGTAAATACATAGTGATCCCTGCTGGACCATACCAGAGCGATCCCTGCGGTAACCCTGCTCCAGGCGGTAGCCTACGCAGATGCAAACTGGCCACCAACCACGACAGCATCCACCGCGATGGTGCAGCTGCCTGGTTCGGTGACCACTGGGCCTAGCCCGTCCCCCTCGCTTATGGCGAGGGTTTTAAATTCCGCTTTTGCGGCGGTTATCGTCCCTACAAAGCATTTGGCAGTTGTCTGCAACAGTTTTACCACCCCTGCTCCATGGTGTTATGTGATCGGCTTCCATTTCTTCGATGGCAAATTGCTTGCCACACGCAGAGCACACACCTTTTTGTCGCTCATACGCTGCACGCTTGATTTTGTCGTCAAACGCGCGCAAACTGAGCGCACGCTCGTTGCCGTTTAGTACGTATTCATAAATACCCGCACGTTTCGTCACGTCATCGTCCTGCATCAGCTCGACGATTCGTGTTTCCAGCTCGTCAGTATCAAGCTTTGCATCTTTAAATTCATTGTAGAGCTTGCCCCAGTTTATACCTTTCATCTCGCTACGATATTTCGGGAATGTCAGCTTCACCCACGAAATAACATTTTGAAAATACAACCACAGCTCATTGGCATTTTGGTCGCCCTGATGGTCGCTCATATAGTCTTCAATATGCCCGCCAGACAGCCAGTCTATAGCGGTCTGCAGATAGTCTTGCCTGTTCACCGCACCAGCTACATAGTCCTTTGCGAGTCCGTAGGCGGCGCAGCCATTTTTACTAAAGTGCCTTTTTGCATCTGTTAACCACGTACCCGTGTAGACAGCGTTGCGCAGTTCTTGCACAAACAGTCTTTCACCTGCAATGTTAATGGTCTTAAACCAGTCCAGCTTTTCTTTGTCGTTGCCTTCGCAAAAATACACCATCAAGTTGTAGTTCAAAATCTGCTCTTTTTCGGTATCCGTAAGGTTAAAAAACTTGCGACGATTGCCGTCTTCGTTGATAGAAAAGATGTTGTCGAAGTATCGCGCTATAGAAATAGTACGCTGTTGTCCGTCGAGCACTTCGTATGTGCCGTCTTCGTTTTTCACCCAATACATCACATTGAGAGGGAAGCCACGCCGTATCGTGTCGATGACCGCGTCGCGCTGCGCATCTTTGTACACGAATTCACGCTGGTATTTTGGGCGAATATTTAGCTTGCCGCCATAGCCCAATACACCCTCTTCGTCATTGTCCACGTAGCCGCTCACGACCTCGCGAATCGGAATCTGCTGTAGTTGTATTTTCATGATTACTCCTTAATCCTCTTATTTCTTATAATCACCCGTGCATATTTTGGCTTACCGTCAATTTTAGTTAAGTATGTACCTTTAGTATCTGCGGTTGGACCAGTCAACATACTATACCTACCAATTCCATCTATAATTTCAAATTGATCAGGATTATATTTATCAAGAAATGTTATGGGAACACCCATATTACCAGCATAATCTTGTGGTATTTCTGTATACTTATCGATATTTATCGCATCGTAATTATCGTACTTAGGATAATCCTCGGCTACGTAACTCCTGTACAGAATTACGTCATCGTGGTGCTTTGACACCTCAAGATTTGTCAGCCAACAAGAGCTCGCAACACGAACAAGCTTATTACCACTATCATCTATCTTGTGATACTTTCCCCAGCTATCCGGGACGACAAAATACATACCGGTATTAAAGTTTGTATATCCAGTGCGAATATTATCTTCCTTGAATAATTTGAATATTTCCTTGTACGTAAGCGAGTTTGTGTTTCCGATAATCAAGAACTTTTTATCATAATCCATTAACTGTTCCATGTATTCGCGAAACAGCGAAAAAGGTGGATTAGTGACGACAATATCGGCTTCTTTTAATAACTCTATACACTCTGCATTACGAAAATCACCGTTGCCTATCAAAGGAGTTTTCTCGACATCAACAATGTCAATCTTACCATCGCTATTCAAATCAAGTTTCTTATTTATCTCAAGCTTATATGTCGGTTTACTGTCATGATAGTGTGTCGCTATTATCTTTTTTAACTTGAAAAAATCAAAATTATTAGCAAAATATTTAAAGAAATTACTTTCAACAGGGTCGTCGCAATTACAATAAATAATTTTATCTACGAACTGTTCACGGTATTTTTCGCATTCTCGTTCAATATCTGCGTACGATGTATAAAATTCATCTTTTTTGGCTCGGTTTGCGTTGCGAAGGTTAGTATTTGCCATCTGTTACCTTTCTGCCCAAATGCAAACAAGTCAACAGAAACAAAATAGGACATCCCGACGGATGTCCAAATCTTTTACAGCAGAGATAACCCTGAGTGTCGTGATGCCCTATATTTGTGGGTTATCACAACAAAGCGATCTCTGTTGCATCTACTGTATTATAAAATGATTTGGACTTTCTTATTGTAAACCATGGCGCAATGGTAGTAAACGGGGTGGAAGTTTGATATCGGGTGCGACCCGATATCAAATGTACGGGAGCAGAGTAAGTGCTTCGCGCCAAAACCAAGAAAATAACCCATCCTTACGGACGGGTTATTTT
>JAGQND010000018.1 GCA_020428265.1 Candidatus Saccharimonadota bacterium
TACTGAACCGCACATACCGCGGGGGCAGGGAAGCTGCTAGTCGTTTTGCGGCCTACAAGGCCAAGCTCGCGACCAACACGTTTGACGCGCCGATTATTGATATGACCCTGCTGCACGCCAGCTGGGTGGCACATATCAACTGGCAGGTGGCGCTGACGTACACTGACGGTATCATCGTGCAACACCTCGCCGATGATTTGCCAAACGAAGCGTACAAACAGGGTGATACGCTCTGCGACGCTGCAATGGCGCTCAACCGCGAGGCTGTGCGGCTGAAGGCTCTACACGACAGTGGCGGCAAGATAAACATGTCACCCATGGCAGTTTTTCCCGAAATCACCATCAATCAAAAGATGGTCACCGGGGCGTGGGCGGCATATGCGGCACTGATACAGCGCATCAACCAGGACATTGACTTTCTGAGTCAGTTCAACCCGTCGAAGCGCATGCAGCCGGTGTACGCCGACCTACTCGACAAACTGCACGCCAAACAAGCTCTAGTGACCGCACTTGAGCGCGACTGGAGCGCGACGTCGATGCTAGACAATCGGTGCATGATCACCATGGATCTGCTCAAACTGGCCAAGGATTTTTACAACCTGGGCCAGAAACTCTGGGCGCCATATCTCATCGGTCCGTCGTTTACTAGCGAATACAATCGCCAGCCGACGCTCGCCGAGATCAGCACCGATTTCGACCCGTGGATGCTCACCGATTACCTCAAGAAAAAAGAACTCCAAGGCAACGCAAAGGCCGAAAAGGAGCTCGTGAGTTTCTGGGGATCGATAGCAGACCTGGCCGAGGTCAAAAATCTGCAGGGCACGGTGTCAGACGCGCTCCGCACAGGTAAAATCCGTGTGCGAACCGGGCGCGGATACCCCAACACTCCGTGGTCACCGCAGTTCCTAGTGCATAGTCCGGTACGCTTTGGCAGCCGCGACTTTTTGCCAGGACAGCTGTGCTCGTACTTTGTACAGCAGGGCGAAGACCACAAGCGTACGGTTGAAATCCGTCGCAGTGGTAGGGTAGTGAGTATTTCGGAGGCACTTGGCCAAGAGTAATCAAGGCCAAAACAGCCGCATAGATAAAACTATGCGGCTTTTAAAATTGCAAATTTAAAACCCCACTTAGCCGAAGCTAAATGGGGGATGTGGCGGAACTACACGTTCACGCCGTAGTTGCGGGCGATACCCGCCAGACCATCGGAATATCCCTGGCCAATGGCCCGGAACTTCCAGTCGGCACCGTTGCGGTACAGCTCACCGAACACCATGGCGGTCTCGGTCGAGGCGTCCTCGCTCAGGTCGTAGCGAGCAATCTCGCTGCCGCCGGCCTGGTTGACCACGCGGATCGAAGCGTTCTGCACCTGGCCAAAATTCTGGCCGCCACGCTCCGTCGCCTGGTAAATCGACACCAGCACCACGACTCGGTCGACATTCGCCGGCACATTGGCCAGAGCCACGTCGATCTTCTCGTCGTCGCCATCACCAGCACCGGTGAGGTTGTCACCCTGGTGCTTCACCGAGCCGTCCTTCGACGCCAGGTTGTTGAAGAAAACGAAGAAATCGTCCGACACAACCTTGCCGTCAGCACCAACACCGATCGCCGAAGCGTCGAGGTCGAACGGCTGACCATCGGTCGAGCGCGCGTCCCAGCCGAGCCCCACCGTCACGGCCGCCAGGCTTCCGCCGGCTTCCTTGGTGAGATTGACATTGCCGCCCTTGGAAAGCGAAATACCCATCTTTGGTTCTCCTGAATCTCGTTTTTGATTTACGGGGTTATTCAGTTATAGAACCTCGCTTATGAGGTGACTATACCCTTGGCGCGGGCCGCCGGCAGCCACTTCGAGAAGAACTCGTCGATGGTTTTGCCGTAGAACTCCTCATCGCTGAGGCGCTGCGAGTTGTTCACGTCGAACAGCCCAACGTTATCCAGCACACGGCCACCCATGGTATCCAGGTGCTCCAGGAACGCAGGCGAGTAACCCAAGCCCATGAACTGCCAGAACACCGGGTCGCCCGAGGCATTCACCAGCTCCTGCTGGATCTTGCGCTCGTTCGCTGTGGCACCGTCCGTGACGAACAGCACCAGCACCGGTGGCTGACCCGGACGGGTCATGCCGTTCTTCGCCAGATACTGGCGAATACTACGAATGCAGGGCAAGTAGTCGGTGGCGCCCATGCGCTTACCGCGCGTCCAGCGATCCACGAACCCTTGGTAGTTCCGCTCGTTCACAACCTCCGGTGGGAAAACCCCGTCATGGAAGAAGAACGTCTGGATGTCACCGTCGTCGTCGAGGCCACTAAGGCTGAGCGCCAACGCACGCTCCACCAGGTCCTGAACCTCACGGTTCCGATACCGGCCGTCCATACTGCCACTGAAATCCAGTGCCAGCACAACCTGAGCCGTCAGTTCACCCAGGTCGTTACCACGGGCCTGCTCCTTCTTGAGCAAGCTGATGATGGCGCCCTGAGCATTCTCGGTGCGCTTCTCCAGCGAAATGGTCATTTAAAATCCACCTTTCGGTAGTGCGAAGTGGTGTGCACGGATTATGCACGGAAACCACTCACGTTAACATACTATATCATATTAAATAATTATACGCAATATATAATTGACATAATACGTATAATCTGTCATTATTCACTTAGCCTCACTGAACCCCGGTGATTGTTAGTTATTTGGAAGGCGAAAACCATGCCGTACAACACAATCGAACCAGAGCTAGAAGTTAACCCGTCTGTCGTCGCAAAGCGTTACTTGAGCGAAAGACAGAAGCTACTGGACGACATGATCCTCCTAGACACCAAGTATGAGCTGTCATGCCGAATCACAACGGGTGAATTAGGCGAAGGAACAGTCGTACTTGTACCGTACGAGAGGGTTTACGGTATTGGCGGTGGATCCAAGCAGTATGTCAAACGGCGCGTATGGCGAATCGATAGTGTACTCGCCATGTCAGCAAACGGCGACCTGTTCAAGCAGTACAGTACCGGAGAGTGGGATACTCACCAGGTGCTCTACCGGCTGCAGAACATCACCACGACAACCCAGCGCATCCGTGCATTCCTGGACAGCCCCAAAACGTCCGAATAACCAAAACCCCGCATGATAGCGGGGTTTTTAAATTTCCAACCAAAAAGCGCCAGGTAAGGGTGGGCATCACCTGGCGCTATTTGGCCCTTCAACCCACCCGATTCGGGCGACACACTTGCGCGTGTCTTTGGCGTGACCCACCTCACAACACTGGAGGTCCGCTGGTTAAAGGGGTTAGTAGCCGTGCAATCGTTGTCGAGCCCGAGGGCTAATTCAGAAAAGTGGAGGGTAGTTACTTTAAAGAATGATTACACAGCACCTAACATAAGTTAGAATAGGGGGTATAAGGTGCGTTTACTGGCATTACTGCCATCAACAACTCCCATATTAGCATACTTTTGACATAATGTCAACACTTTTTAACACTTTTTATATGAAAATCAACGAAATATCACCCCAAGACAACAAATATTTACAGATTATAAATAACATTGCGCTTATGCCTAAAAAGTTATATTATATGGGTACTTTGCCAGCAGAACGCCGCCCAACCGTGGCTATAGTCGGTACACGCAAGCCCACCACTTACGGACGTGATGTCACAGAGCACCTAGCGTACGAACTAGCCAAGCGCGGAGTGGTAGTGGTAAGTGGCCTAGCGCTGGGGGTAGACGCCATAGGGCACCGAGCAGCACTGAAGGCCGGCGGCACTACTATAGCCGTGCTAGCAAATGGCCTAGATAAAATAACCCCTTACACCAACAGACAATTAGGTGAAGATATAACAGCAAATGGCGGTGCAATTTTAAGCGAATACGCCCCCGAAGAGCCGCCATACCCAGTAAGGTTTCTAGAACGCAACCGCATAGTAAGCGGCCTAGCCGACGCCGTACTCATAACAGAAGCCAGTAGCCGCAGCGGCACCCTAAACACCGCCAAACACGCTCTAGAGCAGGGCAAAGACGTATTTGTAGTACCAGGAAATATAACCAGTCCCAGTAGCGCTGGCTGCAACGCGCTACTCAAACAAGGCGCAATACCTGTAACAGAGGTAGACGACATACTCGCCCGCATAGCACCAGTGTTAAATACCGACCAAACTCAACTGCCACTAGGTGCCAACCCCTTGCAAACCAAAATCATCAAACTACTGCAATCTGGCGTGCGCGACGGCGACCAGCTACAAGAAAAACTCGCGCTACCTATACACGAACTCTCTGGCGAGCTAACCATGATGGAGATTGAGGGCACAGTCCGCGCACTCGGTGCCAATCAGTGGACATTGCGCTAAGTTGTATTTTGTAGCAATATATGCTATAATATAAAGATAGGCATCAATCCGACGCCTCCTAGCGAAAAGAGTACAACATGAGTCTCACCAAGCACTTCGCGATACCGGAAAGTGCACTAGCAAAAGTTCCGCCGTCGCACGGGTTTGACAACCTCACGCGCTTGCAGCTGCGGCTGGCGCACGTCCCCGGCGTAGCCAACGTACAGGCCCCGAGCACATTCGACTACTACCTAGACTGCGACACGAGCGATATCGTGCGTATGTACGGGGTAGAGCGCAAAGTAACGGCATCGTGGGACGACGTCGAACCACAGGTCATCGGAGCCATATTGGACTTCCACGCCGCCTGCGCCACAGCCTCGCGCTAAGTACCACACCGCTCCCTAGGGGGCGGTTTTCAATTGAAGTGCTTGACAATATATAGTATTTGCATACAATTAAGCATTGTGTCATTCTAGAATAATATAGTAAGCACAACAAATATGACAAAAAACTTAGTAATAGTAGAGTCCCCAGCAAAAGCTAAAACTATCGAGAAATACCTCGGTACTGGATTCAAAGTGCTCTCGAGCGTAGGGCACATACGTAGTATTCCCAAAAAAACCAGCAATGGCAAACCACCGGTAGACGTACAAAATGATTTTGAGACGCAATACGAAGTGGACCCTGAAAAGAAAAAGGTAATAACCGAACTACGAAAAGCCGTTAAAGAAACCGACACCGTATGGCTTGCAACCGACGAAGACCGCGAAGGAGAGGCCATTGCTTGGCATCTTTGTGAAGTTTTGAAACTTAATCCTAAAACTACCAATAGGATTGTGTTCCACGAAATCACAAAAAACGCCATAGAAGAAGCTGTGAAAAACCCACGTACTGTAGACATGAAAATGGTAGAGGCGCAACAAGCTCGCCAAATCTTAGACCGCATAGTAGGGTTTGAGCTAAGCCCTGTAGTGTGGCAAAAAGTCCCCGGTGGCAAAAGTGCCGGCCGCGTTCAAAGCCCGGCAGTACGCCTACTAGTAGAGCGTGAGCGTGAGATTGGCGCTTTTGAAGGCTCTTCGGAGTTTAAAGTTACGGCGGAATTCTATGCGACCAATTCCAGCTCTTCATCGGGCGAACCGACCACGTCGGCGCCGTCAGGCGCGACAAGCGAGACCGAGGAAGAGGCTGAAACTGGTCGTCTTTTCAAGGCAGAACTACCCAAAAAGTTCAAAACCGAGGCCGAAGCGACTAAGTTCTTAGAATCCCTCAAGGGTGCCGCGTATAGCGTAGCCGATATCACCAAATCTCCAAGCGTACGCAACCCTGGCGCGCCATTTACCACCAGCACGCTACAACAAGAGGCAAACTCTCGCCTGGGATTCGGCAGCAAGGCCACCATGGCCAGCGCGCAAAAGCTATACCAAGAAGGTAAAATCACTTACATGCGTACCGACAGCATGAACCTAAGCGGGCAAGCGATAGCTAGCGCCAAAGAATTTATAACCAACGCCTACGGCCCAGAATACAGCCAAGTGCGCAATTTCAAAACCAAATCGGCCGGCGCTCAAGAGGCCCACGAAGCCATACGCCCAACCAACATGGCACTCGAAAAAGGCTCGACCAACGAATACGACCAAAAACTATACAACCTCATACGCACACGCGCCCTAGCTAGCCAAATGGCGCCAGCCAAGCTAGAAAAAACCACCGTAACCATAACTATTAGCACAGCCAAAGAAGTATTTGAGGCCAAAGGCGAAGTAATAGTATTTGACGGATTCCTTCGCGTATACGGCGCAAATAAAAAAGAAGATGCACTTTTGCCAAATCTTGCCAGTGGCGATGCCGTAAATACAGATGAAGTAACTGCCCGCCAAGTATTCAAAAAACCGCCAGCACGCTACACAGAAGGTAGCTTGGTGAAAAAACTAGAAGAACTAGGCATCGGACGACCATCAACATACGCAACAATTATTAACACCATCCAAACCCGCGGCTACGTAGAACGCGGCGAAAGTGAAGGCGTAGAGCGTGATGTACGACAAATTAAACTTGCAGGCGGCGAAGTAAAAGCCGAAACCGTACAAGAAAAAACGGGTTCACTGCGCGGCAAACTCGTACCAACCCCTAGTGGCGAGCTTATTGCCGACTTCTTAGGCGAACACTTCACGCAAGTAGTAGACTACAAATTTACAGCCAATGTAGAAGAGCAATTTGACCAAATAGCAAGCAGCAAACTGGCGCGTAACGCTATGCTCAAGGCATTTTACACGCCATTTCACAAGCTTATAGTCGCTAGTGGTGGCATAGACCGCAGCAGCGTAGGTGCCAACCGTGAAGTTGGCATAGACCCTAAGTCTGGCAAGCCTATCACGGCACGTTTTGGCCGGTTTGGGCCTATGTTGCAACTTGGCAGTAGTGAAGACGAAGAAAAGCCAAAGTTTGCACCCATGCCAGCAGGTGCCAAAATAGAAACCGTGACACTCGAGCAAGCACTCGTAGCGTTCCAGCTACCACGCACAGTAGGGCAAACAGCAGACGGCCAAGACATTAAAGCCAATATAGGCCGGTTTGGGCCATACATACAGGTTGGCAAGCTATTTGTAAGCATCAAGCCTGAAGACCCGCACACTATCACCCTAGAAACAGCACTAGAATTATACGCAGCTAAGCTTAGGGCCGAGGCTGAAAAGAATATTGCCGACTTTGGTGATGGCATAAAAGTTCTCAATGGCCGCTACGGTCCATATATTACCGATGGCAAAAAGAACGTCAAAATCCCCAAAGATACCGACCCCAAGACTATATCTAACGAAGACGCCAAAAAGCTTATTTCCGAAGCTGCAGCACCGACTCGTAAAGCTCGTCACCGTAAAAAATCTTAGCTACAAAAATCTATTGACTTTGCTTTTTAAAGGTCTATTATAAGTCTTACTGGCATGTTCGCATGCTGGTATATTCCACAGTAAAGGAGGTGAGAAAGATGAAGGGATTCGTCCTCCGTGTCGTACACCTGGCGGCTGTTGTCGCTCTGGTTGCGGTCGTTCTGGGCCTCGCTCTGCCAGGCGGCGCTGTTGCCGTCCTGGTTGCCGCTCCGCTGGCCGGCGCGTCCTGGACCGGGCTGTTCACGCTCTCGGTCCTGGCGCTCGTCGTCGTCGGCGTTGTTGCCAACGAGGTCCGTCGCGCCACCCCGCGCGACTGATCGCGCTTTGTAGCCCCGCGCTACAAACGTCGGTCCAGGAAGAGCTTCGCGCTCTGCTTCTCACCCACAACTCAACACCGCTCTAGACTAACCCTCTAGAGCGGATTTTAATTTTGGCGCAAATTTAGTATGCAATATGTATCATTTATAACGACTATCAAAAAAGTAAAGACTTAAAACACTAGCAATATAACACTATATTACAAAATACAACATTTTTACTATCTTGATAATTATGCACATATTATGTCTGGCTATAGGTGTATTTATACATATATAACAGGGGTACAAGCATAAGCAATATCATATTTATATATAATTTAATAGTTATCCACAAAATAATCCGTAAATTATAAAAAGTAGCAAATCATGGTTTACTTAGCGCGTCTAATTCGTGCTATAATCAATAAAAGTACACAAAATGTTTGACATTATATAAAATATATTCTATAATTGATAACAAGAACATAATATTTATATTTAATCAAATGAGATTAGGCAGAGAGGATTACCGAAATGAGCCCAGCGCCCAACGAAAAAACCACTGAACTAGCAGTATCAACCGACATCAATAGTGCTATCGAATCTATTCTTGGTGCTATAGACCAAGAACGCGAACGCGAAATTATAACTCGTCGTTTTGGACTTTACGACCGCAAAGAAACATTGGAGCAAATTGGTGAACTCCTAGGAATCACTCGTGAACGTGTACGTCAGCTTGAAAAAGCAATCTTAATTCGCCTCAAAATTGCCGGCGAAGATGGCAAAATACCAGCTATCAACACTATAGAAAAGCAAATTGTACGTGAACTAAGCGAAATGGGCCGCCTAGCTACAGTAGTAGACCTTACAAATGCACTCATACCAGAAGATTCAACGCCTCTTACTCGTGCTCGCATAGCATTTGCAGCATCTCTAGCGCCTAAGCTTACAGTAGTAGACGAAAACGACAACTACAAAGCAGCAGTAGCTATAGCTGACTATGGCAACGAAAAGAAAATCCGCGAACAAGTGGACAAAGTTGTAGCGACCATCAAAAAAGGTGGTGTACCTGTAACTATAGAGCAGCTTCACGACCAACTAGACTACGAGCACCCATCTAACGTACGTGCACTTGCAAGCGTAAGCAAGCACCTATCTACACTAAACGACCTATGGGGTCTCAATAAATGGCCAACTGTTAACCCCAAAAACATCCGCGACAAAATCTACGTTATCCTAGCAGAAAACGGCAAGCCTATGCACTTCTCTGAAATCGCAGACAACATCAAGGACAGCAACTTTAGCCGCAAAAACGTAACTACGCAAGCTATCCACAACGAACTTATCAAAGACAAGCGCTTTGTGCTCATCGGCCGTGGTATTTACGCACTCGACAGCTGGGGCTACAGCAAGGGCACAGTGGCAGACACTATTGCCGGCATCCTCAAAAAGAGCAGTGAGCCTTTGCACCGCGACGAAATCGTAAAACGCGTACTCAAGAGCCGCCAGGTAAAAGAAACTACAATTTTGCTAAATCTACAGAGTAAACCACAGTTTAAGCGCGTAGCTAAAGCCACTTACACACTTGCAGACAACAAATAACATAAGCTTTCTCGCTTATAGGGGTGGAAAGTGCTATAATTGGAGCATATCGTTATGGAAATAATCTCATCGATAATCGGTTTGCTCCTTTCCTGGTATGTATGGCTACCTTTAGTCCTCATACTAGGCTATTTGACATGGCGCAATTACCAAAAAATCGATGCCGTTAAACCCGTAGAGAGCACTCTTCTAGTACTAGAAATCCCAAAAACAAACGACAAGCAAGAACTCGCCGCTGAGCAGCTTTTTGCGAGTTTGCACGGAATTTTGCGCGACAAACAAGAACTCAAGCAATCGGGCGGGGTACAAGAGCACCTCAGTTTTGAAATAGCGAGTGTTAACGGACAAATTCGCTTCTATGTATGGGTGCCGACTATCTTGCGCAGTTTCGTAGAGGGCCAAATATACGCCCAGTACCCTACGGTGCAAATACACGAAGCCGACGAAGATTACGTGTCACATGAGCGCGACCACTCTGTTGTATATACCAGCGAAATCAACCTCACGGACAGTGAGTTTTTGCCCATTAAAACCTTCCAAAACTTCGAGGTAGACCCACTTGCCGGTATCACTGGCACGCTAGCCAAGCTCGAATCTACCGGTGAAGAAATCTGGATACAAGTCCTCGTAAAGCCTATTGCCGACGAATGGCAAAAATCATCGTACGGCTGGATTAAGCGTGTAAAAGAAGGCAAAGGTAGTAGCTCTGGGCTGTTTTCTGGTGGATTTGATATTCGCTGGCTAGGCGGACTACTCGAAGCCCTATGGCGTCCACCGGAGACCGGCGCAGCAGGTGCCGCCAAACCACCAGAAGTGTCCGAACGCGACAAAACCCGTATATCAGAAGCAGAAAAAAAGGCCACAAAGCTTGGCTATAGAGTCAAAATACGTCTAGCGTACCTAGGCGAAAGCCAAGTAAACGCCAAGCTACAAATGCAAGCCATAGTTGGTACATTTAAGCAGTTCAACAGCACCAACCTCAACGGCTTCAAAAGCTCCAATCCAAGCTTCCGCAAAGAAGACCTAGAAAAATACCGTGCACGCCTTTTCAACGACAAAAGTTTCATACTCAACATCGAAGAAGTCGCCTCTGTATTCCACCTGCCGCACACCAACGTGGAGACGCCAAATATAGTATGGGCTAGTACCAAAACAGCCGAGCCACCATCTAAGTTACCCGTCATCACAGGTGATGAAGCACAAGACATCAATATATCAGCATTTGGACTTACGAACTTCCGTGGTATCAATCACCAATTTGGTATGCTTCGCTACGACCGCTCGCGTCACGTCTACATAATAGGGCAGACTGGTGCCGGTAAGTCTGGTTTGCTTGAGCTTTTTGCGCTCAGCGACATATACCACAACCAAGGCTACGCTATCATCGACCCGCATGGCGACTTTGCTATCAATAACATGCGTTTCATACCAGCATCACGCATCAAAGACGTAGTATATTTCAACCCTGCTGACACCGCGCACCCGCTAGGGTTTAACCCATTAGAGGTCACCGACCCCAACATGAAAAGTAACATCAGCTCCGAGGTTATCGGCGTGTTAGAGCGTATGTTTAGCAATAGCTGGGGTCCACGCCTTGAGTACATTTTGCGCTACACCATACTTGCGCTACTCGACCGGCCCGACACAACCATGCTCGACATCACACGTATGCTCACCGACAAAAAATTCCGCAAAGAAACCCTGGCATATTGTAAAGATACAGTAGTGCTACAATTCTGGACAGTTGAGTTCAATAGCTGGACTGAAAAGTTCCAGGCCGAAGCCATAGCACCCATTCTCAACAAGGTTGGTGCTTTTACGGCCAACCCTATTATTCGTAATATCATCGGTCAGCCTAAGTCTACATTCAATATTCGTGAGATTATGGACGACGGCAAGATTCTAATCGTTAACCTCTCAAAGGGTCTCCTAGGTGAAGATAATTCCAGTATTCTCGGCTCGTTCCTAGTCACCAAAATACAGCTTGCCGCCATGAGTCGTAGCGATATACCCAAAATCGAAGACCGTCGACCATTCTTCTTATACGTGGACGAGTTTCAAAACTTTGCTACAGATTCATTCGCTACGATTCTATCTGAAGCGCGTAAGTACGGTCTCAACCTAACAGTGGCCAATCAGTATATTTCACAAATGACGGATACGGTGCGTGGAGCGGTATTTGGTAACGTTGGCACTATGATAAGCTTCCGTGTGTCAGCCGACGATGCGCCTATATTAGCTACGCAGTTTGCACCGCAGTTTGAAGCCAACGACTTACTGCAAATGCACAACCGTAATTTCATCATAAATATGGTCATAAATGGCGAAAAAGCACCAGCCTTCAGCGCAAAAACCCTACAGTTGCCTCCTGCGCAGGCCGATAACTCTGCGGCCATCATAGAAAACACCCGTCAAAACTACAGTCGCACCAGAGAAGACATTGAGCAAGCTATAAATGACCTCATACAGCCCCCAGAGCAGCTGCAGCGCAAACCACCAGCAGGTCAGGAGAAACCACCTGTATCGGCCGCTATGGCCAGTAAGTGGCCTGTAGATGCTGGTGCAAAATCAGTGGTGCCGGCAATACCACAAAAACCCAAAGCGCCCGAAGAGCGCCCTGAGCGCAAGCAGGCCGAGCCAAATAAGCTTAAATTTGTCATAGAAACGCCGCAAGGGGAGGCGGCAGTAGCACATGCCTCTACCCCTGTTGCAAAAGAGGCGGAAAAATCCGCTCAAGAACCCACAAAAGAACCGGCTAAAGCCGCTGCCGAACATACTAAGCCGCACCAGCCA
>JAGQND010000019.1 GCA_020428265.1 Candidatus Saccharimonadota bacterium
CGGCTTTACTGCTGTGGCTATTTAAGCCTAGTGTACTGGGCAAGCGACGTAATTTAGTGGCGTTCCTGCTAGCTGGCTACGCTGTAAATTATGCGCCTTTTGTGTTTATTGACCGCCCTATGTTTTTGTATCATTATTTGTTCGCGCTGCTATTTAGCGTACTGATATTGGCCACTATGCTGTCGCTGGTGCTAGACTGGCAGGCACAAAAATACAGCGAAAAGGCTGTAAATCGTACTTTTATAACCATTGGCGCGGTGGTTGTGATTAGCTTTTTGTATTTTGTGCCGTTTACCTACGGCGTGCCTATGCTTATGAAAGATATTTTACAGCATCAGTGGCTTCAATCTTGGCGTTAGTTAGGGCGGCTAAGGCTATATTTTAACGCTCATGGTATAGTATATGTATGACAGAGCGCACGCAGATTGCAATTAAGCTGCAAAATGTTAGCAAATCTTTTGGCTCATTTAGGGCTGTAAGGGACGTGTCTTTTATAGTACACGAGGGTGATGTAGTGGGTTTTGTGGGTGAAAATGGTGCCGGCAAAACTACTACTATAAATATGCTGCTTGGTTTTACTTCGCCGCGTCATGGTAGCGTGTCTATATTTCATGAGGAAGTTTACGCACATAGTGCTCACAAACTGCATACACATATAGGCTACGCGTCGAGTGACATGACGCTCCCGGCGGATATGACCGGACGCGAATACGTGAATTTTGTGTTGGCGCAGCAGGGCGCAGACCACACCGAACGCTACGAATATTTGGTTAAAGAATTTGACCCTGATTTGGACAAAAAAATCGGTGATTTGTCGCGCGGCAATAAGCAAAAAATAGCACTACTAGCGGCGTTTGCGATAGAGCCAAAACTGCTAATATTCGACGAGCCAACTAGTGGCTTAGACCCCGTGATGCAAGAGGTATTTCTAAGGCTTATACGCGAAGAAAAGCAGCGTGAAACCACGGTGTTTATGTCGTCGCACTACATGAACGAAGTGGCCGAGGTATGCGACCGTGTGCTGCTAATGCGCCGCGGTAAACTTATCGAAGACCTGTCGACCGACAAGCTTAAAAAACATGGCGGTAAATACGTAACAATCGTGACTAAAGCTAAGCCAATATTACCTCGCAAAGACGTGTCCGAAGTGGAGAGTAGTGAAGTGCGTGGTGGTGTGCAAACAAAATTCCTGATGACTGGCGACACAGCCGAGCTATTGCGCTGGCTACGCGGAGCTACAGGTGTGCAAGACGTGACAATCGAAAATCGTTCGCTGGAGCAAGAGCTATATGACCACTACGACCAGGAGGAAGACGATGAATAGCGTATTTACCAAAACTTTGCGCGAAAAACGTTGGTTTATAGTTGGCTGGGGCGTAGGTTTGTTTGTACTGGCCGCTGTAATGGTACTTTTTTATCCATCTTTGAAAGGTACTGATGCCATGGAGCAACTGGCAGCACAAATGCCCGAAGCCTTGCAGGGATTTTTGGGTGACTACAAGTTACTGTCGCATTTTGATACGTACATAGCGTCACAACTGTTCGACATACGGCTTACTATAGTTGTAGGTATTATGATAACTATTCTGGCGCTTGGCGTATCTGTTAGCGACGAAGCTTCGGGCCGCATGAAGACATTTATATCATTGCCCATAAGCCGCACTAAATTATTTGTTCAGCGTTGGCTAGCTATGGTGTTTATTATTGCTATAGAGCTGCTTGTAATGGTGCTTTCAGTCTTGGCTTTGCAGGGTACGGTGGACGCCAGCATAGCTGTGGGTGAGCTCGCTAAGCTTTACCTTATGACACTACTTGTTATGGTAAGTATGGGGTCTATTATGTTTGCGGCTGGGTTTGCATTTGGTAGTCGTATGATTGCAATGTTTGTTAGTGTCCTGGTGCTACTTAGTGGGTTTATACTCACCAGTTTTGGCCCGGCGGTAGACTGGCTGCATGACTATGAGTTTTTGTCGCTGTTTTACTACTTTAACCCAGTAGAAGTAGTACGTAATGGTTTTCACACGGGTAATATAGTGGTCCTTGCGGCTGTCGCACTCGTAACCCTGGTACCAGCGTGGCTGCTATTCCGCCGCCGTGACATACGTTAGCCTCGAGGTTTATTTGTCTTTTTTATCGACTATTTCGGCATCTATAACCTTGCGGTGTTTAGTTGCATGGGGTTTTTGGCGATTTTCCCACCAGTAGAGAATAATACCCACGATGACGATAATTGCGGCAACGTAGAGTAGGCCGCTTATAATCCATGCGGCCAGCTTAAGTATGAGACCAAGTAGCCAAACACCGACAATTATAGCGGCGACAACAAAGATAACACGAGGTAGTTTCATGTTATAAGTATAGCACCTGTGCTATAATAAGAGGGTATTAACAGCGGAAAGTGATAGAGACAAAAGTTTATACAGTGAACTTTTACCCCTGTTACTCTCCGCATCAATGAGAGGAGTCTCTTTATGAGTACAATCAATCCGAATGGTAAGGATATTATTAGCGTTAGCACTGAATTTGCTGGCCGCACCCTTACACTCGAAGTAAACCGTGTGGGGTTCCGCACAACAGCCAGCGTGCTAGTTCGCTACGGCGACACAGTAGTGCTAGGTACAGCTATGGTCGGTTCGCGCCCAGTTGTGCTAGATTATTTCCCGCTTAGCATCGACTACGAAGAAAAGTTCTATGCGGCTGGCAAAATCAGCGGTAGTCGTTTCATCAAGCGCGAAGGCCGCCCAAGCGACGAAGCTATCTTAATCGGTCGCCTTATCGACCGCCCAATTCGCCCGCTATTCCCCAAGGGCTACCGCCAGGAAGTGCAGGTTGTATCGAGCGTACTAAGCATGGACCCAAGCTTCCGCCCGGACATGGTTGCTATGATCGCAGCCAGCAGCGCACTGATGCTCACTGGCACACCGTTTGACGGACCCGTGGCAGGCCTTCGTGTGGGCCGCGTGAACGGCGAATACAAAGCATTCCTGACCCCCGAAGAGCGTGATGCTAGCGACCTAGACTTAGTGGTTGCTGGTATCGAAAGTGGCATCACTATGGTAGAAGCTGGCGCGAATGAAGTGAGTGAAGACGTAATTGTGGGCGGTCTAGAGTGGGCTTTCAAGGAGTTCCAGCCAGCCATAGAGCTGCAAAAAGAGCTTGCCGCAAAGGTACAGCCAGCTGCGCAAGAATACGAACTGGTGCTACCCAACGAAGACATACAAAAGGTTGCCGACAAGTGGACAACTGGCAAACTAGGTGAGGCTTTGCACCACCCATACCCAGAGCGCAACGAAATGATTAACAACATTCGCTGGGCATACCACGAAGACATGGCCAAAGAAGTAGGCGAGGAAGAATACGCTGCACTTCGCGACGAATACGACGAAGCATTTACTATGGCACTGCATAAAGATGTGCGCCGCGGAATTGTAGAAAGCGGTACTCGCCCAGATGGTCGCAAACTTGATGAAATTCGTCCGCTAAGTAGTGAAGTTGGCGTGCTGCCACGTACTCATGGTTCGAGTATATTCACTCGTGGTGTTACACAGGGTATGAACATCGTCACCCTGGCGCCACTTAGCTATTCACAAATGGTAGACACCATGGAGCAGGACGATTATGAACGTCGCTACATGCACCATTACAACGCACCTGGCTACACAGTTGGCGAAGTTCGCCGCCTTGGCTCACCTGGTCGCCGCGAAATCGGCCACGGCTACCTAGCAGAGCGCGCACTTATTCCTGTGCTTCCAGCTGTCGAAGATTTCCCATATGCTATCCGTAGCGTGACCGAAATCATGAGCCAGAACGGTAGCACCAGTATGGCAGCAACATGTAGCAGCTGTTTGGCGCTTATGGACGCCGGTGTGCCGCTCAAAAACCCTGTGAGTGGTATTGCTATGGGCCTTATGATGGACGGTGATACTCCATATGTACTGAGCGACATCGCTGACGCCGAAGATTTTGCCGGTGACATGGACTTTAAGGTAACCGGCACCAAAGACGGCATCACGGCCATCCAAATGGACATGAAAGTTCATGGCTTGCCAGTCGAAATCCTCAAAATGGCTATCGAAAAATCAACCCCAGGCCGCAAGTTCATCCTAGACCACATGCTTGAAACTTTGGCGCAGCCGCGTGCGGCCATAAGCGAGTTTGCACCACGCATTGAAAAGATCAAAATCAACCCTGAAAAGATCGGCACAGTGATAGGCAAGGGTGGCGAAACAATCAACAAGATTACCAGCGAAACTGGCGCTCAGATTGATATAGCCGAAGACGGCCTGATAACTGTAGCTGCTAGTGACACTGCCAAAATTGAGCAGGCGCTTGAATGGATCCGCGGCCTAACCGAAGAGCCAGAAGTTGGCAAGATTTACACTGGTAAAGTTGTGTCTATCAAAGACTTTGGCGCGTTTGTGAACATCATGCCTGGCACCGATGGTATGGTGCACATTAGCAAGCTTAGCGACCAGCGAGTCGAAAAGGTTGAAGACGTGCTAACCATGGGCCAAGAGGTCAAGGTAAAACTCACCGGCATCGACGAAAAAGGCCGCCTAAGCCTAAGTATTAAAGACGTCGACGCGTAAGCCTGAAACGTAATTTTAAAATAACCCCGTACTAGGGGTTATTTTAGTTTGTGGCGAAGTATAAATAATTGTCCGGAAAGCAGTTCCTTATCTACAATTATTTCAAATACAGCAGCAAGGTCTTGTCGTAGCTGGGGCCCGTCCACGGCAATACCTGGCTTTTCGGGTGATGACTCTAGTAGAGGTGTTAGCAGTGCAAAAGTGCCATTGGCATCAAGTAGGCTTGATACCTCGTGCAAGAATTTTTGCTTGTTCGGTATGAAAGCATATACATGTTTACAGGTGATTAAGCCGTAATGAGTATGCGTTAAGTTGTTATTGTTGTCCGTTGATATGTCGTGAACCATATATGTTACATCGCTAGAGCGTGATTTGGCTATTTCGATAGCCACACTAGCCGTGTCTATGCCTGTGCTGTCATAGCTTCTTTCGTGTAAATCACGTGTTAATTTGCCCGTTCCGCATCCTATGTCGAGGTGAGTCTTTGGTGCGGTTGGCAGGGTATTTGTGGTAATAAAATCAACCACACTAGGTGGTAAAATTCCATAGTCACGCCCGGCTTTATATAGTGAATTCCAGTCAATCATTATATTAATTTTAAGTTATTTAGCTAATTTAAGTAACCCCTGTATAACATACAGGGGTTGATACGGGTTAGATAGCCCGCCTATTCGCCGTTACAACTGCTGCCGCTGCACGAATCACCGCTGCAGTAGCCGCAGCCATTGCAGTCTGCCGCACTTGGCCAGAGCCTGTTGTCCACGTACATCCCGCGAACTTCCAGTGCAGCGATGGTGCGCTGGATGTTACCGGTGCCGTAGTCGACGCCTGGTATGTCCGAGGGTGCGTGGTGAATCATGCGTCCCGCAATTCTCTGACAGAATTCCGCGTATTCGCGTGTGTACATCAGGAATGCATGCCAACCGATGTCGACCTGTTCGGACGGTGAATACTCTTCGCCACTCGAACTGCCAACTAGTCTCAGGAATGCGACCGCTTGGTCGAGAATGCACTCGGCCATTGCCAGTTGCTCGACCTCGTTCAGGTCTGAGTAGTTGGACTTGAACTCCAGGTCGCCCAGGATTCGCCCCGTGAGACGCTCCCAGAGGATGGAGTCCACGTAGTTCTTCCCATCGAGCGGGTTTGTGGTGATTTCTGGGGTTGCCAGCGTCATGCCAGCTCCTTTCACTAGTAGCAAAAACATGCTACTGCCACAGGCAGACGACTATCTACCTGTACATATTTTAATACATTATTCATTATTTGTAAAGTATATAATATATCTATAGATTCTGGCGTGTCCTCTTAATAATTTTGCAATAGTCTCTTCCTGAGCTGTATTTATTGACTGCATCTTTAAGTATAAAAGAAGTCTTTTCTTAGGGTGCAACATCAAAGACGTCGACGCGTAAGCTAAAAATACATTTAAAACAGCCTCGCTATGAGGCTGTTTTTGTATGGTGTGAGTTTATTTTTACAGCAGTGTTTGTATTAGTTTTACAAAAGCGTCGCTGTCTTTTTGTATGTTGCCGGCTGGGGTAAATACATGACCAAACTCACTTTTAATTGCGGCCGTTTCTTGGCGGGCTGCACGGTCCGCGTCGCTAGCAATGCGGCTTTGGGCTGTTGCTGCATCGGTGTCTACCCATATCGTAGTGGGCTGCACGCCGTATTTGCTGGCCATGCCTCGAATAATCGCTAAATCTGGCGCTACCGCCACAATAATATTCATGCCAGCATGCAAATCATCAAAATATTTTGCACCATCGGCGCCATATTTGTAGCCGTTATAGATTGTTTCGTCCCAGTTTTTGGCCGCAGCTTTTAGTTGCTCATAGTCAGTATCATCTACAAATACATATTCGGACGCATTTTCTTCGCCTGCACGCGGTGGCCGTGTTACATATGTCACTACGGTTTCTAAGTTGTCTATGGCCTGTAACGCTGCACCCACGAGAGTGCTTTTGCCAGCACCAGATAGCCCCGATACGAAGATAAATTTACCTATCATAATACAAGTATACCAATATTAGAGTTTGCATAAAAAGCAAAACACACGGTAGGGACTCGCGGGGCTAGTGTACCGTGTGTGTTGCACAGAGCAGGTGATCGGTTAGTGGCCGGCTGCGGCCAGTCGCTCTTCGACCTCTTTGATCGTTTCGCGACGAACGTTCGAGAACAGAACTCGGTTCTTGTTCGCTTCGGCCTCGGTCTTGTGGTGCGACAGGATCTCGCCGTAGCGCAGGCTGGCGTCGCCACTCACGACTACCCATTTGCGCTTCAGTTCGAGCTTCTTCGCTTTGCTCAGTGCCATTATGTACTCCTTAGTCGAAACTCTTGGATAGTATATATTATACACCAAAACTAATAAAAAGTCAATATACTTATGCAATATGTATCGACTGCCTATACTGTATACTACAGATATGAATATTGTAGTTCTTGATTCTAAACACTGGCCGGAGGCGCATAAAAATGGGGTACGTGAGCACGATGTGCGCAAAGCTGCTGAAAAAGCTGCTAATGAAGTAACTGAGATTATTTCGTTTGTGCCGAGTTATGTAAATTTGGTGTTGCACCCCGTGCCTAAGGGCGAGGCTATACCCGAAATTGGAGTGAGCGGTATGACGTACAGCGATGAATACTCGTCGGTATTTTTTGAGAGTGATGTGCGCTATGGCAAGAGTCAATTACTTGAAGAAATCCGAACAACTACATACCACGAGTTAACACACGCCGCTACGTTTCAGTACGAACCTTGGCAGCCAGGTGCGCTTTACGGTGCCGTAACTGAGGGGCTAGCTACGGTATTTGAGCGTGATTATGCAGGCTCTAAACCGCTGTGGGGTAGGTACGAGAGCGATGATACCATGCAGGGCTGGTTAGGCGATCTCAAGAAACTACCAGTTGGCGATAGTAAAAATATGGATTATTTTATAAAACACCCCGATGGCCGCAAGTGGATTGTATACAAAACGGGCACATGGATTGTAGATAAACTCTTGGCTGATGGCGAAGATTTGTTTGAGCTAATGAAGCTAAAACACACCGACGTACTCGCAAAGTTTGATAAGCTAGATACATGACAACCACCTACACTGCCGACAACTGGGCTGAACTGCCGGTTCTCGACTTTAAGAGTCAGATTTTGGACGCAGTAGATGCTAGCCAAGTTACTATAATCACGGCCGAAACAGGGGCTGGCAAAAGCACGCAAATACCACAATATTTGGCCGAGCATGGCTACGACCGGGTGGTAGTAACTCAGCCACGCATACTTGCAGCGCGTAATTTGTGTGGCCGCGTACGTGAGGAATGGGCACTGCGAAATAGTGAAGATAGTAGCGAAACGGTGGGCTACCGCACGGCGCACGAGCGTGAAGATAGTGGCCGCACCAAGGTACTGTACTGCACAGACGGCTTGCAGCTGGTGCGCGAAATCACCGGCAGTGGCACACTGGAAAGTCAAGTGCTGGTGCTCGACGAAGTGCACGAGTGGAACGAAAACATGGAAGTGCTGGTGGCGTGGGCCAAAAAGCGGTGCCAGGAAGAACCGCGATTCCGCGTGGTTATTATGAGCGCCACCATAGAAACCGGCAGCCTGGCGGAATATTTTGCCACCGACGCCGTGCTAAACATCCCGGGCCGTGGATTTGAGGTAAAAAAGCGCCGCGGCACCGACGTGCTGAGCGAAATTATAGACCAAATAAACACCGCCAAAAGCAACATGCTGGTGTTCCTGCCAGGCAAAGCCGAGATAAAGGACACCACCGACGCACTGGAGCAAAAAGCCAAGGCGGCGGGTGTGCCGATAATACCACTACATAGTCAACTCGATGCCGAAACCCAGCAAAAAGCCTTTGCTAACTACCCAAACGGCAAGGTGATACTAGCTACAAACATAGCCCAAACCAGCGTGACTATAGATGATATAGACGTGGTGATAGACAGCGGTCTGGAGCGCCGCAGCGAAGTGCGAAGTGGTGTGGAGGGGCTGTTCATAGCGCAAATATCGCAGGCAGACTGCATGCAGCGTGCGGGTCGTGCAGGGCGCACCAAGCCTGGCGAATACATACTGGCACCGTATGACACCATGCCGTGCCTAGACTTCAACGACCGCCCAGAATACGCTACGCCAGAAATCATGCGCAAACACATAGACCGCCTAACGCTACGCTTGGCAAATGTAGGTATCGACATAGAAACTCTCGATTTTTACCACGACCCGAGCAAAAAAGCTATTCAACGCGCCAAACGCACACTCATAGACTTAGGCGCTATGACCAAAAGCGGAGACGTGACCCGTATAGGTCGCCAAATGGAAGAGTTTCCAGTGGAATCTAGCTACGGTCGTATGCTTGTAGAAGCCAAAAATTATAGCGCCGAAGTGCAGTCCAAACTGGCCGCAATAATAGGCATACAAGAGGTGGGCGGCATAGTAAAAGGCGGCACACGCTATACTGGCTGGCGTCGCTATACGCAGCAAACTCGTAGTGACCTACTAGCAGAATACGACGTGTATTTGGCCTTGCCGCAGATACTTCCAGATGAATACGAAGACCTAGGAATTATCAGTAAAAACGTGCAAAAAGCTACCGATGTGATGGAGCGACTCGAGAGCGACTTGGGCCTAAACCGCAGCCACCTAACACCACTAACACCCGACGAGCAGCAGCAACTTATGCGCTGCATAGTGGCTGGGCAGTTGCACGAACTGTGGTTTGTGGATAATAACGGCGAAGCTGTGCATGTGTACACCGCGGCGCACCGTGAACTGTCGAGTAGCAGTGTGGTGCGTAGCCCTAAGTTGATAGTCGGCACGCCGTTTGACCTGCAAGTACCCACGCGCAGCGGCGGGCTAGAAACCTTGCATTTAGTACAGGGTATCACAGTGGTGCAGACGGACTGGCTCATAGAGTTCGCGCCCGAACAATTTGCCACGCGTAAGTCTAAAACTGTGTACGATCCACGCACTGGTACTTTAGCTGTCACACAGCTCGTACGTTTTGGCGGCAAAGTACTAGAGGGCAGTGGTGTACCTGTGCTAGAACATACCCGCGAAAACGAACAAAAATTTGTATCAGCCTTTGCCGATTGGGCGTACGAGCAGATTGAACGCGAACGCCGCTCGTACGACAGATTTCACACCAAACGCATACCAAGCGTGCCGCTCAAGCAGCTACAGCAACAGGTACGCAGCATAGCCGACGGAGTAATAAACATTGCTGAACTAAGTAGTAGTCAACGCGAAGAATTAGTGGGCCTGGCGCGCCTACACACCCACTTGGGCACAGCGTTTATGGAGAAACTCGGTGCTTCGCGCGAACACCACAGTAGTCACCCTGACCCCAAGCGCAGGCGAGGTTGGAAGGCCCTGCACCGGCGCAAGTTTCGCCGCTAGGCTTTACAAAACATAAGTTTTATGCTATACTGTAAGTATACACACATAAAACAAAAACATGAGTGAAATACCAACATTTACAACTAATACTTACGATTCCGAACTGAGCGCCACTAATGATCGTGAACAACTCGGTGGTGCGCATACGCAAACCAAGATTGACATAGGTGGTAGAGCTCTAGGTGCAGCTACGGGGAATATAGACTACAAGCCCCGTCATGCTAAGCCCGAAGAAATAGAACCGAATACTTCAGACTCAAAAGAAGATGCCGGCGATACGCGTGAGCTAGCACCGCCGGCTATACGTGAAAACATGACTACGCTGCGTAAAATTCAGCGCCAAGTTATGGAAAATAGGGGTAATCCACTAGCTAAACTGCCACACGAACAATCTCGCGCCATGCAGCAGCAACTTGATATGGTGCTAGGTTTTTTGCATAGTAGCGGCGCTGGTGATTTGGCGACCGCCAAGCGTGCACTTGGGTTCTCGCCAGGGCACACTCCTGTCAATGAAATCCAAGCACGGCTCCGCTCGGCTATTGCCGACATCGATAGCAAGTATAAGTTTTAGATACACTTGACATTTAAACATAAGTGGGTTATAATACAAAATAACAATTACGTTAAAACAAAAACATGAACATTAAAAATCACGAAAAGTCATCAACTCCACGTAGCGTCGAACTCGACGTTCAGTCTAGTGATTTTACCGAAAAGCTCCAGGCCGCCGAAATATATGCAAAAAAGGCTACAGTGCAAGCTGAGTTTGCGCACGAAGGTGTGCCCATAGAAACCGTACTAGAAGACGGCACCATAGAGACCAAAAACGTCACCAAAGAAGGCGACGTGATAATAACCAACCCTGCTGGTGAGCAGTATATAGTGCGCCAAGAAGAATTTTTTAGGAGCTACGAAGCTACCGATGAAGAGGGCGTATACCGCAGTACCGATATGATACGTGCTGTGCCAAATGACACTGGAAAAGACATAGAAATCATGGCTCCATGGGGCGAGAAAATGCGCGGTGATGTTGACTGCTATATAGTTAGCCCTGTAGATTTTGACAATCCGCACCAGGTGTCAGCCGACCGTTACATAGTAGGTC